>JAIJEI010000170.1 GCA_022739095.1 Bifidobacterium sp. | reverse complement strand
GCCTACGGATAGCGAACACGCGCCGGTCACCGAGCGATACCCCGAACTTGCGGATATCGATGAACAAGACAACGACCGCAAGCTTGAGACCTATCGCAATGTGCTGGAATCCTTACAACACGAGCTTGATAACAGCCGCAGCTAGCAGAGGTGACTTATTCTCCCGCCGGCGGAAGATGACGTGAAGTGCTGGATGGTGGCTCCATGCCGAGCCACCCCGTTGGTGGATGGTGGGTCGAAAGGAAGATATATGACCGAGCAGCATATCGATCCCGCGACCCCACTTGATCGCCTCGACATGATGCTCGTGGCTTCGGGACTGGTCGAATCGCGGGCCAAAGCGCAGCGACTCATCAAAGCCGGGCATGTGCGCGTGGATGGCGAGATCATCACCAAGCCATCGTTCATGGTCAAAGCCGGGCACAGCGAACTCGCCGTAGACAAGGGCGACGACTACGTCTCCCGAGGCGCTTACAAACTCTTGGGCGCGTTCGAAGCCTTTGCCGGCAATGGCCTTACCAGGCCGGAAGGCTTGGAATGTCTGGACATCGGTGCCTCCACCGGTGGCTTCACCGACGTACTGTTGCGCGGGGGAGCGGCCAAAGTCGTGGCGCTCGACGTCGGCCACGGCCAGCTCGACCCGCGCATCGCCAATGACGAGCATGTCATCGAAATGAGCGGCGTCAACATTCGCGAAGTAGAGGCCGACGACCTGCCTTACCGGCCGGCGATGATCGTCTCCGACGTCTCCTTTATTTCCCTGACCTATGTGATTCCGGTAATCGCGCGCATCGCGGCTCCCGGTGCGCAGATTGTGTTACTGGTCAAACCGCAGTTCGAGGTCGGTCGGGCAGGACTCGGCAAAAACGGCATCGTTGAAGATCCGGCATTGCGGGAGCGGGCATTGCACGACGTGGTCTCATGTGCCGAACAACACGGACTTGACGTGGTGGCCACGGCCGATAGTCCCATCGTCGGCACCCACGGTAATGAGGAATACCTGCTTTACGCTGTCTTGAGATGAATGCGTTGGCAGTCTCCGTTCACCAGCAGCACGATGGAGGTACGGTCGATGCCTATTGCGGTGGCGCACGTGGCGCTTTCCACCGCACTGCCGTTGCGTAGCATGGGCGGAGTCCGCCGTCAAAGTCCGGCATTGCAGATGGTTGGCTTCAACCGTGACGGCTGTGATATGGCGAACCGTGCTGCCATCCTCATACCCATCCATATCAAAGCGAGAAAACATCGTACTGTGCAGTGGATGGACTTCCAGAGCCCTGCTGTTGATGTCATGACCTTTCAGCACGCCGTTCAAGCGGACCGTCTGACCGCTAATATGACGGGTGCCTAGGGAGCCATTGACGGACAGATTTCCGGAACAAACGATATCGCCGTTGCATCGTAGTTTGCCGGTAAAGGTTATTTCATCGCAAATAATGTCGCCGCCGACTTCGATGTCGCCGCTGCCGCTGATGCTGGATACGCGAATATCACCATCACACCGCACAATGCCACTCTTGATGACCAGTTTGTCCCCTTCTATAACTGAGGCCTCGAGGGTGCTGGTCGCAATCATGGTGTGAAAATGCGCGCCATCGGCAAGACGGGAACGTTGGTCCACTCCTATGGTGCCGTAGGCTCCTTTGCCTATCAGCGTGCAATTCTGCGTATGCTTGCCCATGATGATAAAACTCCCCTTATTAATATGGACGTACAGCTTTATGGCTTATTGCCACAATAATGAGCGCATCCATGATGAGGGGGTTATATATCGGTCACGATGTGAGCAGATGGGGGTATAACAGGGGGTTAGCCTTGGATGAAGTGGTCGCTCTGATCCTGCTTGCCCATGAGGATGAGTTCGTCGTTGCGATGCATGACCAGTTCCTTGGAACCGTACTGGAACTCCTTGCCGGGGGCCTTGAGGCCCACCACGGTCACGTCGTACTTGTCGTGCACCTGTACGTCCTCGATGCTGCGGCCCACCGCGTACAGGGGCGTGTGGATCTTGACGACGGTGTACGGGCCGTCGATTTCGATGTAGTCCAGATAATTGCCGGCCACCAGATGACCCACGCGCTTGCCGGCGTCGGTCTCCGCATTGATGATGTGGCGGGCTCCGATGCGCTGCAGAATGCGCGCATGCTCCTAGGACACGGACTTGGCCCACAGATCGGAAACGCCGGCGTCCAGCAGGTTGCCGGTGATGATCACCGAAGCCTCGATGCTGTCGCCGATGGCCACGACGGCCGTGTCGAACTGGGAGGCGTCGATCTGCTCGATGGCCAGCACATCGGTCATGTCGGCCTGAATGGTGGGCAGATGCGCGGACCAACGGGCCACAAGCTCCGGGTTTTTATCCACGGCGAGCACATCCTGACCCATCTGGTCAAGGGTGGCGGCCACGGACCCGCCGAAACGGCCCAGTCCGATGACCAGCACACTTTTGTTGCCGCTCGGTTTTGCTGCCATGATGATGGTCCTCTCTATGTCAGATTGCTGGGTGCCGATTGAATGGCCGATCAGCCAACGATGATGTTTTCCTGCGGATAACGAATAGGTTCGGGTGCCATCGGTCGGCTGATGGAGTAGGCGATGGTCAACGGGCCAAGTCGTCCGACAATCATCTCGGCGGACAGAATAAACAGGCTGGCCGGATTGCCGGCGCTTGCCACGCCCACCGAATAACCGCCCAACGAGAAGGCCGAGCAGGCTTCGAACACGGCGTTCACGAACGCGCAGCCGGTGGTGAACATCAGCATCATCGCACCGACCATGACCAGGGCAAAGCAGGCTGTGGTCACGGACACGGCGGTCATCTGGATGCGGCGGGGATGCGGCGGCGGAACACGGTGACATCGCGATGGCCGGTGAATGCGGCGCGGCAAATCAAGAGAATCACCGCGAATGTGGTGGCACGGATGCCGCCGGCGGTGGACGAGGAACCTGCGCCGATGAACATGAGTATGCTCATGAACACCTTGGTCTCATTCGTGACTTCGGGCACCCAGGAAATATCGAAACCGGCGGAGCGGGGCATGACGGCGGCGCTCATCGCACGGCGCATTTTCATGCCGGGGTCATCTGCGGGGAACAGGCCGGTATTGCCCCACTCGACCAGCAGGAACCAGGCCAGTGAGGTGGCCACCAGCACAGTGGTGGTCACCAAAGTGAGTTTGGTGTGCAATGTCCAACGTTTCGGGCTGAGCCGCCGGCGTGCGCACTGCACCAGATTCAGTACCACGGGGAAGCCGAGCGTGCCGATGAATGCACTGATGAGAATCGGCAGTCCCACGCCCCAACGGTTCACATACAGACCAGTGGCATCCGGCGTGAAACCGGTGTTGTTATAGGCCGACACCGCGTAGAACAGCGCCTGCCACAAGGTACGCCCCATATTGCCATGGTTCACGCGGAACAGGTCGGGCAGCAGCAGCACGAAGGTCAGCACCTCGGCGAGGATGGAGGTGCCCAGTACCACGGTGAGCACGCCTTTGACCTCGGAAAGCTTCGTGGTGCCCAGCTCGTTCGCGGTGAGCATACGCTGGGAGACCTTGAGTCTGCGGGAAGCGCCAAGAGCCACCATCGAGGCGAAGGTCATGACGCCCAGACCGCCGAACTGAATGGAGAACAGGATGACGACCTGGCCGAACATCGACCAGTATTCGCCGGTGTTCACCACCGGAATGCCGCAGGTGGACAGGGCCGAGACGGCGGTGAAGAACGCGATCGGGAAATTGGTGAAGATGATGTCCGATGTGGAGATCGGCAGCAGCAGCAAACCGGTGACGATGATGATCAGTGCGCCGAAATACACCATGGACAGACGGCCCGGGTGCCTGAGCAGACGGTCGGTGATGCTGATACGTCGAATGCGCTTGGCGGTTTTATCGCTTTTGTCTCGGCTCAGTACATCGGACGAATACCACCATGACAGGCCCTTCGAGGCCGCCTCATTGGCAGAGGATTCGTCGAAGTCATTGGCCATGGGTCCTCAAGCTCCTCAACTGATACTGCTGTACGGTCATACGGCATGCCATCGCGCTGCGCACGGCATGCGTACGGTGATTGCGCGGCTGTATGTCATTGTATGCCGAAGCCTTGCGATAATCGACTCTGCGGAACGTTGCCGGCGACGCGCCACGAAGCGGCATTTTTCGAACACCTGTACGAGTGATGGCGGTGTCTGCAGCTAGAATAATGAGCAGTGCGACCGAATCGACAGGAGGATGCCATGGCCAAGCGCAACGCGGTGGTGGTGACGCATACCAGGCTCAGGCAGACCGGAAC
>JAIJEI010000169.1 GCA_022739095.1 Bifidobacterium sp. | reverse complement strand
GCCACCGGGTAGCCCACGTGGCGGCCGAGGAACAAGAAGGAGTTGGCGTTCACCATGCGCTCGGCGGCCGCCTGGATGGTCTTGGGCTGGGTGTCGAGCACCCACTGAATCTTGCGCGGCATGTCTTTCAGGGAGTCGAGCACCTGATGAATCTCATCGCGGAACATCGCGCCCTTGACCTGCGCCAGATACAGGCCCAGCAGGTAGGCGGCGGTAATCTGCGCCACGAACGCCTTGGTGGATGCCACGGCAACTTCCGGGCCGGCGTGTGTGTAGAGCACGGCGTCGGATTCGCGCGGAATGGAGGCACCCTGCGTGTTGCATATGGCCAGCACCTTGGACCCCTGTTCGCGCGCGTGGCGCAGGGCCATCAGCGTATCCATGGTTTCGCCGGACTGAGAAATGGCCACCACGAGCGTACGCGGGGTCAGAATCGGGTCACGGTAACGGAATTCGTGCGCGAGTTCGATTTCCACGGGGATACGCACCCAGTGTTCGATGGCGTATTTGGCTACCTGGCCGGCGTAGCTGGCGGTGCCGCAGGCCACGACGATGATTTTGTCGATGGCCTTGAAGTCGTGTTCGTCGATACGCACTTCATCAAGGGTGATGTCGCCATTCGTGTCGAAGCGGCCAAGCAGGGTGCGCTGCACTGCGGCAGGGTCTTCGTGGATCTCCTTGTCCATAAAGGAATCCCAGCCGCCCTTTTCGGCGGCCGAAGCATCCCAATCCACGGTGTAGGTCTTCGGGTTTTCGACTACGTTGCCATTGAAATCGGTGACGATGACCTTGTCGGCGGACACGCATACAGCCTGATCTTGGTCGACTTCCATGGCGCGCTTGGTGTAGGCCACGAATGCGGCGACGTCGGAACCGAGGAAGTTCTCCCCCTCGCCAAGGCCCACGACCAGCGGCGAATCATGGCGGGCTCCGACCACGATGTCCGGCTGACGGCAGTCGGTGGCCAGAATGGTGAACGCGCCTTCAAGCATGCGGACCATGCGGCGCACGGCCTTGAACAGATCTGGCTTGCCTTCGTCCGCGATAATCTTGTCCACGATCTTGCCGAGCAGCTTAGCGGCCACCTCAGTGTCGGTGGCGGAGGCGAATCGGTAGCCTTCGGCTTGCAGGTCGAGACGCAGCTGAGAGGCGTTTTCGATGATGCCGTTATGGATGATGGCCACCTTGCCGTCCATGCTGGTGTGCGGGTGGGCGTTCACGTCGCTCGGCTCGCCATTGGTGGCCCAGCGCGTGTGGCCGATGCCCACCGTGGCAAGCGGCATCGGCTTACGCTCGATGTCTTCGACCAGGTTCTTCAAACGGCCGGCCTTCTTGCGCACGACCACCTTATCCATGCCGGGCGTAGTCAGCGCCACACCGGCCGAGTCATAGCCTCGGTATTCCAGACGTTCCAGGCCTTGCAGGCAGACCTCCAAAGGCTTGCCGCATGCCGTTTCAATATTTCCCGCGTATCCAACGATTCCACACATGGCTCACCAGCCTAGCGGACGATCATTGCGCAAATCGCATCCAACCCGCCGCCTTTGCAGGATTGGAACATGCCCCTATCGCAAAAAGCGTACGCTGAGTTCATCAGTGTACGCTTTTGAAGCTGCGACAACGAGCATTCCTACAGCACGTGCTGTAGACGGAGCCGTAAGGCGGGGAGCCCAGTGGGCTCCCCGTAGGCGACGCCGAAGCACGACAGTGCTGAGGTAATATAACAGCCTTCCTACAGCACGTGCTGTAGGAAGTCCTTAAACCTAGGCTCGGTGGGGTGGTCGATGATGTCGGGACCGCCCTTTTCTACGACTACGCCGCCATCCATGAACACGACCTGGTCGGCGACTTCGCGGGCGAAGCCGATTTCGTGGGTCACGCACACCATGGTCATGCCTTCCTTGGCCAAGGAACGCATGACGTTGAGCACTTCGCCCACCAGTTCGGGGTCAAGGGCGGAGGTCGGCTCATCGAAGAGCATGATCTCCGGCTTCATGGCCAGAGCACGGGCAATGGCCACGCGCTGCTGCTGACCACCCGACAGCTGGGAGGGGTAATAGTCCATGTGATCGCCCAGACCGACGCGCTGAAGCTCGGCCACGGCCAGATCACGGGCGGCTTTCTTGGACTGGTGCTGCACATGAACCGGGGCTTCCATCACGTTTTCCAGCGCGGTCATGTGCGGGAACAGGTTGAAGCGTTGGAACACCATGCCGAGGCGAGAGCACTGTGCGGCGATCTCCTTATCGTCCCGGGTCTGCAGCATGTCCTGGCCGTTTTTGGTCACGTGCTTGTAGCCGATGAGTTCACCGTCCACCTCGATGGAACCGCCGGTCAGGGTTTCCAGCTGGTTGATCAGACGCAGGAACGTGGACTTGCCGGAACCAGAGGGCCCCAGAATCACGGTCACAGTACCGGGCATAACGGTCAGATCGATGCCCTTAAGCACATGCAATGGCCCAAACGCCTTGTGCACCTGCACGGCCTTGACGGCAGGAATCACGGAACCGTCAGCCGCCTTGCGCACGACCGGAGCGGAGTTGGTGATGTCGTTCGTAGTCATAATTCTCGCTCCCGCCTTACGCATTCAGCCCAGTGAAGATGGTCTGATTGATCTTGTTCACATCGTCCTTCGGCTCGCCGTCAGACTTGCCGGGGTACGGCGGATCGTATGGCGGCTGCTTGCCCTTGGTGCCCACCGGGCGGGCGTTGAAGCCCTTGCCGAAGTGCACCTCAAGGCGGGACTGCACAACCATCAGAATAGAGGTGATCAGCAGGTACCAGAAGCAGGCCACGAGAAGCAGCGGAATCGGCTTGTAGATACGGTTGGCGATGGCGTTGGTGGCGAACTGCAGTTCGAGGGTGAACGGCACGGCGGTGACCAGCGAGGTGGTCTTCAGCATGCCGATGGTCTCGTTGCCGGTGGGCGGGATGATGATGCGCATAGCCTGCGGCAGCACGATGCGGCGCATGATGAGCGTGCGGCTCATGCCCAATGCCTTGGCCGCCTCGGTCTGGCCGGGGTCCACGGCTTCAAGACTGGCGCGCACGATTTCGGACAGGTAGGCGGCCTCGTTCAGGGCCAGACCAATCCATGCGGCATTGAATGCGGTGACCACCACGTTGGAGTCGATGCTCCAGAACTCCACCGAGGTGAACGGAATGCCGAGGCTGATCTTGGGAATCAGCACGGCGAACAGACCCCAGAAGATGAGCTGCGTGTACACAGGCGTACCACGGAAGAACCAGATGAAGAACCAGCTGACGCCGCGCAGCACCGGATTAATGGACTTACGCATAATGGCGAGAATCACCGACAGGATGATGGCCACGACCATGGAGATCACGGTGAGCTCCAAGGTATAGCGAATGCCTTCAAGCACGTTCTCGTTGAACAGGTACTTCCAGACGGTGGGCCAATCCAATCGCGGATTGGTAATCAAGCCTTGAATGAGCATCGCGGCGAGCAGTACCACGATCACTGCGGCCACAATCGGGCCGGGGCGCTTGACCGGCAGCGCCTTGATGCGGTTGGGGATGTTCAGTCCCTCACCGTCGACTTCTTTTTTCGCCATAATCTGGTTCCTTGGATGTGTTGGGCAGCCTGAACTGCAAGTTGCAACTAGCGTTGAACCTTAGTGCACGAATGGGGCGACTGTGTTACAAACAGTGCGCCCCATCTGGATTGCTGGGCGTCGTGTGGACCACCCTCAGTCTCGTTCCGCGAGCCAGCTCCCGCCAGCGGGAGCATTCTTGGGGGGACTATTCGACGGCCGGGTTGATTTCGGCCTTGTCCAGTGCGCCGGATTCGACGCCCCAGTGCTGGAGGATCTTGGTGTATGTGCCGTCGTCCATGAGCTTTTGCATGGCCTTCTGCACGGCCTCGGCGGTCTGGGAATCGCCCTTCTTGATGGCGATGGCGTTCGGCACTTCATCGAAGTCCTTGCCGAGCTGTTCCAGCTGACCATCGGTCTGGGCGATGGCGTAGCCGACCACCGGGGAATCGGCGAAGAAGACGTCGGCCTTGCCGGTCACCACGGCGGTAGTGGCGTCGGTCTGCTGCTTGGAGGACTGGATGGTGATGTCCTTCTTGCCATCCGCCTTGCACTGCTTGGCGGTCTCGTTGATGGCGTCCTCCTCGACGGTGCCGGTCTCGACGGCGACATTCAGGCCGCACAGGTCATCCGGGTTCACGTTCTTGGGGTTATCCTTGGCCACCGCGTAGCCCATGCCTGCGGTGAAGTAGGAGACGAAGTCGACGGATTCCATGCGCTCCTTGGTGATGGTGAAGGCGGCGATGCCCAGATCGTACTTGGAGCCG
>JAIJEI010000168.1 GCA_022739095.1 Bifidobacterium sp. | reverse complement strand
TTCTGGTTCTCGATGATCAAGATCACGCTGATCGGCGCGATGATCGTCACCGCCGTGGTCATGATCGTGATCGGCTACCATTACCCGGCCGCGCGGATTCACGGCGTGGATCATGTGAGCCCGGCGGGCCACGCCGGACTCGACAACCTGTTCGCCGGCTTCTCGTTCGCCCCGAACGGCTGGATGGCCTTCCTCATGAGCTTCCAGATGGTGTTCTTCGCCTATGAGCTGCTCGAGTTCGTGGGCGTCACCGTCTCCGAGACCAAGAATCCGCGTGAGGTGCTGCCCAAGGCCGTCAACGAGATCATCGTGCGTGTGCTCATCTTCTACGTGGGCGCGCTCGTGGCCATCATGTGCATTGTGCCGTGGACCTCGTTCAAGCCGAACGAGGACGGCTCCTTTGCCTCCCCGTTCATTATGGTGTTCCAGTACGCCGGGGTGAATTGGGCGTCCGCGCTGGTGTTCTTCGTGGTGATTACCGCCGCATCTTCCGCGCTGAACTCGCTGCTGTACTCGGCTGGCCGCCACCTGTACCAGCTGGCCGGGGAGTCGCCGAACCCGACGCTCAACAAGATCGGTCAGGTGTCCGACCGCAAGGTGCCGGCTCGTGCGATTCTGGTGTCCGCAGTGCTGATTCTGCTTTCGCCGATTGTCAACGCTATTCCCAGTGTGTCCGGAGCGTTCGTGCTGTTCTCGTCCGCCAGCTCCGCAGTGTTCCTGTTTATCTACATTCTGACGCTGATGGCGCACCGCAAGTACCGTCGCTCCGCTGATTTCATCCCGGACGGTTTCGTCATGCCCGCCTGGAAGGTGCTCAATACGGTGGCGATCGTGTTCTTCGTGTTCATTTACCTGACGTTGTTCCTTGCTGACGATACGCGTAATTCCGCGATTGCCGGCTTGGTGTGGCTTGTGGGCTTCGGCGGGTTCTCGATGCTGCGCGAACGCTACCGTAGCCGCGATTTGAAGGCCGCACTGGAACACAAGGAGTGATTGGACGGGCTGATTGGCTGGCGGTTGCTCAGCGAGCCGGGCACCCTTGGGGAACTATGTCTGACGAAGAACTGTTCCGCAGCGCCAAGCTATACGATCGTGATTACACGACCGGCGAAGAGGGTTTTAATCTTGCTGCAGTGCTGATCTTGGGCAAGGATGAAGTCATTTCCTCGGTTTGCCCAGCGTATATTACTGATGCCGTGGTTCGGCGAGACAATATTGACCGATACGATGACCGACTTATGGTGCGGACCAACTTGTTCGATGCGTACGAGCAACTCCGTGAATTTACTGAGCGGAATCTGCCTGACCGCTTTGTGTTAAAGGGCGATAAGCGAGTGAGCCCGCGTACGATGATCGCCCGTGAATTGGTGGCAAACAGCCTCATGCATCGGGAGTATTCCAGTCCGGTGGTGGCGCGTGTCACCATTGATAATGAGTCCATCCGGACGGTTAATGCTTCGCGCTCGTTCTTTGAAGGTCGAATGAAGCTGGGCGAGTTCACGCCAATGCCAAAGAATCCGATTATCGCTAATGTGTTTGTGCAGACCGGCATAGCCGAGCAGCTGGGTAGCGGACTGCGGAATCTGATAAGAGCGTCCCGGCAATATACTGAGCGAGAGCCTGAGTTCCGCGATGGTGGCATATTCGAGGCGACGATTCCTATTGTTCCTGCGCTGAAGACCGTGGATGGTTCTGGTTTTGCTCGCGTGAGATCTGTGATTGAGGAAGATGCCGAAGAGAGTGCGAGGCTCATTGGCGGGGAACGTGTGGATGGTAAGAAAGCAGATGCAACCGCATCGGGTGAAATTGATTCGCGGACAGCGATGCTGTCGGCGATGAATCAACGCTTGACGGAGGTTGACTATGTGACTGTGCCCGAACTCGCCAAGATAACAGAGCTCGATAACAGAACAGTCCGCAAATTCCTAAACGGTTTAGTTGCGCAAGGAAAGCTGATTGCTGAAGGCAACACGCGTGGTCGGCGTTATCGGAAGGGCTAGCGGGCGCGATATCTCGATGCAGTGGGATTCACTTAAGGGCTACGGCAAATATGATTCGTAGCGATTGGGCCAGCGCAATTCGAATGGCTCATGACTTTGTGCGTCGTTTGTGGTCTCTGAAGTTGTGCGTTCCTAAAATAGTTTCTAGTAATGAATTGTTTACGGGGTGAGATATTTTTGGGATGTTTGCGGCGCTCTGCCGTGTAGCGAATGGAAATGGATGGTGCTCTTATGGGATTTGAGCAGGAAGCAGTTAGTGAACTGTATGCCAGCGTGTGGGGCAATCGTTCGACAATGCAGAGGGAATTCACTCGTGGAGCCCATGGTGAGCAGTTCGTGCTCCGGGAGCTGTCCATGAAGGGGACGCAAACGCCATCGCAATTGGCATCGGCGCTGCAGGCAAGCTCCGGACGCATCTCCACTGTGCTGTCGTCTCTGGAGAAGAAAGGCTGGGTCACGCGTGACATTGATTCCAAGGATCGGCGCATTATTCGCGTGGATCTTACTGATTCCGGGCGCGAGCAGTCTCATCGGATGATGGAGGAAATGCGTTCCGCAATTTGCTGGATTTTTTCGCAAATGGGGGAGCGGCGCACTCGGGAACTTGTTGACTTGCTTTCGGAATTCACTACATACATGTCGATCTGCCATCCGGGGCAGCCTCGGCCGACTGCTGAACAGGTGCGTGAGGCATTTGTGGAGCGGGACAAGCGCGTGGCTGAACATATGGCGGCTAAGCGTGCGGAGGCTGAGCGAGACTAGCTTCCTCCCGCTGGCGGGTCTCTCCCTCCGTCGCCGCGCAGCGGTGACACCTCCCTCGTCAGAGGGAGGTAAAGGTAATTGAGGACGCTCACAGCGAACATGCAGAAGTGCGCGTTATATCTCACAGTGTAAGTAATCAAACAATGGAAACTACTAAGACATCGTGAACCGATGATCACCGATAACCCAGCCAACTTAAGAACCAATCGTCAATAACCAATAACCAACCCAACCAACACAAGGGGAAACCAATGTTTCGCATCATGAAATACCTCTCCAAAGCGGAGATCGGTCAGATGCTCATCGCCCTGGTGACCATCGTCGGGCAGGTCTACTTCGACCTGAAACTGCCCGACTATATGTCAGACATCACCACGCTGGTCGAAACGCCGGGCAGCCACATGAAGGACATCTGGATTGCCGGCGGTAAGATGCTGCTCATCTCGCTCGGATCCGTGGCGTGTGCCATCATCACCGGCTACATCGCTGCGCGCGTGGCGGCCTCGTTCACCCAGCGTCTGCGCTCGCTCGAATTCCGCAAGGTCGAGTCCTTCGGCCCGGCCGAAATGAGCAAGTTCTCCACCGCCAGCCTCATCACCCGTTCCACCAACGACGTCACGCAGGTGCAGATGTTCATCACCATGGGCCTGCAGCTCATCGTCAAGTCGCCGATCATGGCCGTATGGGCCGTGTGCAAGATCGCCGGCGAAGGCTTCGAATGGACGCTCGCCACCGGCATCGCCGTGGAGGTCCTGCTGGTGTCCATCACCGTCATGATGGCCATGGTCATGCCGAAGTTCAAGGCGATGCAGGCCCTGACCGACAATATCAACCTCGTGGCCCGCGAGAACCTCACCGGCCTGCGCGTGGTGCGCGCCTACAATGCCGAGGACTACCAGGAGTCTAAATTCACCAAGGCCAACAAGGACCTCACCGAGGCCCAGCTGTTCACCAACCGCGTCATGGCGTTCATGATGCCGCTGATGAACACCGTCCTGAACGGCCTGATGCTCGCCGTCTACTGGATCGGCGCTTACCTCATCGACGCCGCCGGGCTCAAGGACAAGCTCACCGTGTTCTCCAACATGGTCGTGTTCTCTAACTACTCCGTGCAGGTCATCATGAGCTTCCTGCTCATGAGCATGGTGTTCGTGCTCTGGCCGCGCGCCGACGTTTCGGCGCAGCGCATCATGGAAGTACTCGACACCGAGCCAATCGTCGAGAACGGCACCAAAACCGCCGCCGACGTGGCCAAGACCGGCCAGCGCGGCACCGTGGAATTCCGCAACGTCAGCTTCACCTACCCGGATTCGCGCGAGGCGATGCTGGAAGGCATCAGCTTCACCGCCGAGCAGGGCCAGACGGTGGCATTCATCGGTTCCACCGGCTCCTGCAAGTCGTCTCTTATCAATCTCGTGCCGCGCTTCTATGACGCCAGCCAAGGCCAGGTGCTGGTCGACGGCGTGGACGTGCGCGACTACGACCTGAAGACCCTGCGCGACAAGATCGGCTACGTGCCGCAGCAGTCCGTGCTGTTCAAGGGCACCGTGGCCTCCAACGTGAGCTACGGCGATC
>JAIJEI010000167.1 GCA_022739095.1 Bifidobacterium sp. | reverse complement strand
GTCGGGAGCTACTTCCGCCCGTGGTTGGCGAGTGATTATGAGCCGGATGGCGGAGCTGATTTAGGGCCGCTACCGAATACTGATGATGAAGGATGACTGAAGTCGCGAGATATGGTTCGGCCGGTTGCTGACTTGGGATATGGTCCGCAACCGGCCTGTAGGCTGTCGCTTTTCGGTTTGCGTGTGTTTGCTGTATAGCGTGTATTTCGTGCATGTCACGTATACCGTGCATACCCGTGCGTGTCATGCGATCCGTGTAGTGCCGTATTCCCTGTAGCGCCGCACGCTGATCACCATTCAGCGTGCGGCGCTTTTGCATATCTCACGTGTTGCGGAAGATGCCGATTCCGTCACACAATACGTAAAACGTGAATGAACCACTCACTATTCTTGTGTTTTTTGTGACTCAAAGTACGTTTTGCATATGTAAAAACGTGAATGCCATGTGGGCCGACGGTGTGGGCCGACGGTGTGGGCCGACGGGAGGTTCCCGCTTGTCTGTGCGAGCGCCTCGCCGACCTGTAGTTCAGGTATCTGCTGATTGGTGGAATGCCCGACACCGTACAGCCATTCTTGAGTTCCGCAGTGGCTCAGGAAATGTTTGCACAGGGAGTGAACCGCCTAATCCATATCCGCAAAATCGATAAGCGTCACTGTACCGTCTTGCGCTGCGCGGGCGGCGACGTGCTCGTCGAAGCCTGATTTGGAGAACAGCATGTAATGGCTGGTTTCGGGGTGCAGTAGTTTGGCGCGATTGCGCAGCACTTCCAACTGCTGCAGTCCGGATGGCACGCTGCGCCATTTGCATTCGCAGAATAGGAGAGTTTTCGGTTTTTCTCCTGAAGCCACGATGTCAATTTCCTCCTGACTGCGGGTGGTCGGATTGGCACCCCACCATCGTCCGGTATCAAGCATGAGGAAAGGCAATGCCTCGGTACCGTTATGGGACCATAGCCACTGAACGCAGATGTCTTCGAACACCTGCCCCATAAAGTCGGAGATAGTGCGCATAACACGGTCGGCGGCGAGATCGGCATGATCGGATTGAATGAGGGACATGTTGTTCGGCACATATCGGTACCAGAATCGGAAGAACGAGTCCTCGATACGGTAGATCGTCTTGCGAGGGGCGTCTTCGCCGAAAGGTGTCTCCTTGCGAACGATTCCCAGATCGATGAGATTGCGCAGATAGGTGGCGCATGAGGACGATTCCGTATGACATGCGGTGGCGATGGTGTTCGACCGAGATGCCCCGGAGGCAATGGCCTGGATTACGGCGTTGTACTCAGCGGGGCTGCGCAGCTCTTGTTTTAGTAGATTGTCTGGCTCCTCAAACAGGTAACAACTCGGATCGAGAATATTCCAACGGATGTTGTCTCGGATGCTGATACCGTCGTCCAGTTGTCGAAGATACTGCGGGATACCGTCGGTGAGTCCATAGGCGATGGCGGCGTCCTCGTTGCTGTATCTTGGCAAGAACTTGCGGACATCGGCGTAGCCGAATGGCTCCACTTTGATCTGAGCGGTGCGTCTGCCGTACAGAGGGCTCTCATACCCAAGCACCTGGCGCTCCATGAACGACATGGAAGAGCCGCATAACACCATCATGAGCTGACTGTCATCCTTATGGCGGTCGATGGCATGCTGCAGGACCGAATTGATGGTCCGGTCCGTCTTGGCCAGATATGGGTACTCGTCGATGACGAAGGCGATGCGTTGCTTTGCGGCCAGCGCGAACACCGCTTCCAGCGCGGATTCAAAGCTGCGGTATACGGGCGCTGCCTCGAACGCCTCCGAGCCCTTTTCATACAGAGCAATGCTGCGGCTCAACGATTCGAGATTCTTGGAAGCGCTGGATTCGATTGCCGAAAAGAAAATCGTGGGGCGATCTTTGAGGAAGCGGTTGATGAGTGTGGTTTTGCCCACGCGGCGACGACCGTAGACCACGACGCACTCGAACTGCTGTGAGCTCCAGCGGCGTTCCAGCGCCGAAAGCTCCTTATTTCGCCCGACGAACATGGTCCTCGCCTCCTTGCTTTGCTGTCTGCCTGGCGCACACGTGCAAATTATAGAATCGTAATTTACTTAATTATGATTCTATAATTTGGCCGACTGGTATGCAACAGGTCTCGAGCGTGCATTGCCGCATGCGCAACGTTTCGTGCGACACATTCCGGGGAATGTTGCGCCTAGAGAGCCGCGTATCGTTGCGAATGCGGGGAACACGCAGGGTTGCGGGCTGTTGCGATTGGACGCAGGCCGTCTAGACTAGTACGCGTTTGCGAAAGTCGAACGTGCTTCGACCGGTGAAGGAGAGCTCCGGTCGTGCGGCCAATGACAGGCGCAGTGCGGAGCATGGCTGATCGTGAATCGTGGCGGCAGCGATTGCCGCGTGCGGCGCAGGAGCATGCCGTACCATACCACAAGCAAACAATCCCCAAGAAACGGTGATCTCCTCACATGTACGTCGATCCGGGAATCAATACCAGCGCAAGCAACCTCAAATGGGTGCTGCCATACTGCAAACCAGACCTGCCCCGCGTGGCAGGCGCGCTCCTACTGTTCATCGCCAACAACACGATGGCCCTGACCATTCCGATTCTGTCCGGCATCATCGTGGACCGCGTCATCGTCGGCGGGCATACCGACGAACTGCCACGTCTGTGCGGACTGATGATCCTCATGACCATCATCCGCGTGGGTGCGCGATACGGCTACCAGATGTGGATGGAGCGTTTCGGCCAGAATTCGGTCTACCGGCTCGTCTCCGACGAATACGAGAAGCTGCACGAGCTCGACTTCACGTACTTCAACCACACACGCACCGGCGACATCATGAGCCGCCTGACCTCCGACACCGACGCGATCCGCCACTGCCTGAGCTGGGTGAGCTATCAGATCGCCGACTGCGTGGTCATGTTCGTGGGCGCCCTGTGCGTGATGTTCGCCATCGACTGGCGACTCGCGCTCGCCCTGGCCTGCGTCACGCCGTTCATCTTCGTGCTCACGCGCGGCCTGTCCACGCACGCCCACCCGCTGTTCTTCGCCATCCGTAACTCGCTGGCCTCCCTCAACTCCATGGTCGAGGAGAACATCGAGGGCAACCGTGTGGTCAAGGCGTTCGTGCGCGAACCGTACGAGACCGAAAAGTTCGACGAACGCAACGACGACTACATGCAGCGCAACATGGCCCTGGCCTACAACTCGCGCAAGTACATGCCTTGGCTGGACGGCCTCGGCTTCTCGCTGCAGCTCATCACGCTCGGCCTCGGCGGCTTTCTGGTCATCAAGGGCTACATGACCCTCGGCAATCTGGTGAGTTTCAACTCCTTCCTGTGGATGATCGACGGCCCGGTGCGCGCCTCCGGCTGGCTCATCAACGACTGGCAGCGATTCAACGCCAGCTGTATCAAGATTCGCAAGCTGCTCACCGAACAGCCGCGCATCGTGGAGAAGCCCGACGCGGTCGAAGCCGTCAAGCAGGCGGTCGCAATCGTCGAGCAGGTCAAGCACGATGATGAGGCTACCGGGGCTACCGGGGCGCCCGGGGCTTCCGGAACATCCGGTGCCCAGCAGTCCGCCAAATGCAAGTCCTGCCCGCTGCGCATCAAGGGCGACATCCGCTTCGACCACGTCAGCTTCGCCTTCCCGGACGACCCGGAGACCCCGATCCTCAAGGACCTCGACTTCACCGTGCCCGCCGGCTCCAAGCTCGGCATCCTCGGCGAAACCGGCGCGGGCAAGTCCACACTCGTCAGCCTCGTCTCCCGCTTCTACGACCCGACCGTGGGCCATGTGCTCATCGACGGCATCGACGCACGCGACTGGCCGCTGGCCACCTTGCGCTCGCAGGTGTGCATCGTGGCACAGGATACCTTCCTGTTTTCCGACACCATCGGCGGCAACATCGGCTTTGGTGCCAGCGATGATAGCGACGACCGATATATCCAGAAAATGGCCCAGATCGCCGGCGCGGACAATTTCATCAGGTCGATGCCGCAGGGTTATGACACCGTCGTGGGCGAACGCGGCGTGGGCCTGTCCGGCGGGCAGAAGCAGCGCCTGTCGCTGGCCCGCGCGCTCGCGGACGATCCGTCGATCCTGATTATGGATGATACGACCTCGGCCGTCGATATGGAGACCGAGGCGGAGATCCAGAAGCACCTCAAGGAGATGGACGGCGGCAAGACCATCGTCACCATCGCCCACCGTATCTCGTCGGTCAAGGATTCCGACCTGATTCTGGTGCTCGAGCACGGACGTATCGTCGAACGCGGCACCCACGCCGAACTCGTGGCCGCACACGGCCGCTACTGGGACATCTACCACAAGCAGCTCGGACTCCAGTCCGGCGC
>JAIJEI010000166.1 GCA_022739095.1 Bifidobacterium sp. | reverse complement strand
GAATTCCTCAACTACGGGCACACGATGGGCCATGCCATCGAAAAGCTCGAGCACTTCCGCTGGAGGCATGGCAATGCGGTGGCCGTCGGCATGATGTATGCCGCCGAGCTGGCCCATCTGACCGGTTACATCGATCAGGATCTGGTCGACTATCACCGCTCGTTGCTCGCTTCGCTGGGTCTGCCGACGTCGTGGAACGGCGGCTCGTTCGACGACGTGCTCGCATTGATGCACCGTGACAAGAAAGCTCGCGGCAACGAACTGCGTTTCGTGGTCCTTGACGAGATCGGCCACGTCGTGCACCTCGACAACCCGCCCGCCGACGCCGTAGAAGAAGCCTTCCATCGTATCCAGCAGTAATTGAACGGCCGTAGACCTTGCCGTTCGCCATCCCCTCAGAAAAAAGTACTTGGCTCCCCTCTAACGGAGGTGCCCCGGAGTCGGATTTACCTTCTACCTCCCTCTGATGAGGGAGGTGCCCCGAAGGGGCGGAGGGAGAGAAGCACAAACAAAAGGAGTCCCAATGACCAAAGTCATCGTTGTCAATGGCCCTAACCTCGGACGTCTCGGCGTCCGTCAGCCCGACGTCTACGGTCGTCAAGACCTCGACACCCTGCGCAAGCTCTGCGCCGAATGGGGCAAGGGCCTCGGCCTCGAAGTCGAAGTGCGCCAGACCGACGACGAAGCCGAAATGGTGCACTGGATGCACCAAGCCGCCGACGAGAAAACCCCGGTGGTCATGAACCCCGCCGCCTTCACGCACTATTCGTATGCTCTCGCTGACGCCGTGCACATGGTCATTGACGAGAACCTGCCGCTTATGGAAGTCCACATCTCCAACCCCTCCGCCCGCGACGAGTTCCGCAAGCGTTCCGTAATCAGCCCTGTGGCCACCGGCACCATCACCGGCATGGGCTTCTACGGCTACAAGCTCGCGCTCGATGCCGTGGCGCACTTGCTGAGCGAATAGAACCAAGCCCTCCAGCCAATCCCGGGCAGCAGTCGACGTTGCGCCCGGGATTCCTGTTACCTGAGGAAACCATAAGCGTCCAGATAAAGGAAGCCATGACTCTCACCGCCACGGAACATGATCTCGTCGATGCCGCGTCACGCTGGTTCGACGCCCACCGCGCACAGTTTGCCGATGAACTGTGTAAGCTGCTGCGCTACCCGTCAGTTTCCGACGAATCGGACCCAAATCCCCGTTCTGGCGCGCCCTATGGACCTGAAGTGCGCCGTGTATTCGACCATATGCTGGCCAAGGCAGAACGAGACGGGCTGCCTACACGCGGCTACACCGGCCACGTCATGAACACGCCGGGTCATACACGGATGATAGAGTGAAATTCCATGGTTAGAAGAACACATGGTAATTCTCAAGAACACGTCACCAAGCATATTTTCGTCACCGGCGGCGTTGTCTCCTCTCTCGGCAAGGGCCTGACCGCATCTTCGCTCGGTCGTTTGCTGCGCAGCCGCGGTATCCATGTTCTGCAGCAAAAGCTCGATCCGTACATCAACGTCGACCCGGGCACCATGAACCCGTTCCAGCATGGTGAGGTCTACGTGACCGAAGACGGTGCCGAAACCGATCTCGACATCGGCCACTACGAGCGTTTCCTCGACGTCTTCCTGAGCCAGAAGGCCAACGTCACCACCGGTCAGATCTATCAGGAAGTGCTGCGCAAGGAGCGCGCCGGCGAATACCTCGGCCAGTGCGTGCAGGTCATCCCGCACATCACCAACGAAATCAAGTCTCGCATGCGCGCCCAGGCTTCCGATGGCGTGGACGTGATCATCACCGAAATCGGTGGTACCGTCGGCGACATCGAGTCCCAGCCCTTCCTTGAGGCTGCCCGCGAAGTGCGCCGCGATCTCGGCCCCGACAACTGCATGTTCGTGCACGTTTCCCTGGTGCCGTACATTTCCGCCGCCCACGAGCTCAAGACCAAGCCCACCCAGCACTCCGTTATGATGCTGCGCCAGCTCGGCATCTCCCCGGACGCCCTCGTGCTGCGCTCCGATCGCCCGCTCAACCAGTCCATCAAAGACAAGATCTCCCTGATGTGCGACGTCGACGCCGAAGGCGTGGTCAACTGCGTGGATGCGCCGAGCATCTACGATGTGCCGAAGATTCTGTTCGAAGAGGGTCTTGATGCTTACGTGGTGCGTGAGCTCGGCCTGCCGTTCCACGATGTCGATTGGGATGAATGGGCAGACCTGCTTGAGCGCGTCCACCACCCCAAGCACGAGGTCAACATCGCCATTGTCGGCAAGTACATCGATCTGCCGGACGCCTACCTGTCCGTCACCGAGGCCATCAAGGCCGGAGGCTTCGCCAACTGGGCCAAGGTCAACGTCAAGTGGGTTGCGGCCGACCGTTGCGAAACCACCGAAGGCGCGGCCGCCGCTCTCGACAACGTCGACGGCATCGTGATTCCCGGCGGCTTCGGCATCCGCGGCATCGACGGCAAGATCGGTGCCCTGAAGTTCGCCCGTGAAACCAAGCTGCCCGCCCTTGGCCTGTGCCTTGGTCTGCAGTCCATGGTCATCGAATACTCCCGCCACGTGCTGGACATTGAAGACGCGAACTCTTCCGAGTTCGAGCCCGATTGCGCCAACCCGGTGATCGCCACCATGGAAGAGCAGAAGGACATCGTGGCCGGCAAGGGCGACATGGGCCACACCATGCGTCTTGGCTCCTACCCGGCTGAGCTGGAGGAAGGCTCGCTGGTCGCCGAACTGTACGGCACCACGCATGTCACCGAGCGCCACCGCCACCGTTACGAAGTCAACGTGGCCTACAAGGATCGTCTGCGTGAAGGCGGCCTGCGCATCTCCGGCCAGAGCCCGGACGGCGAGCTCACCGAGTTCGTGGAACTGCCGCAGGACGTGCACCCGTTCTATGTGGCCACCCAGGCTCACCCGGAGTTCAAGTCTCGCCCGACCAAGCCGCACCCGCTGTTCGCCGGCCTGGTCAAGGCCGCGCTCGACCATCAGGCGGCGCGCTGACTCACTTTCGTGCCGTGCATAATTTCGCGGCATGATGTGTTGGCTGCTGCCAGTGGTGCAGCGCAAGACATACGGTAAAGACGTGGTGGCGAAATATCTGATGATGTTTCGCCACCACGTCTTTTTTGTTGTATGAGCAGTATGCAGCATGGTGTATTGGAGGGCAACGGTAAAAATTTACCGGCTCCAATATCGCTGTATCGCATTCGTGTAATCAAGCCCACAGCCAATATACGTCAGGGCAGCTAGTGTTTGCACTTGGGTTCTGCTAGGTTTTCATAGGATTAAGTGTGATACAAGGAAGGCAGGATGGTGACCGAAAACACAGCACCAAACGCCGCCGCTGACGTGGAGATGAGCCAGTATGTGGCTGATCGTACCCGCGTCAACGAGGACAAGATCAGACAGGATGACGAGATCATCAGCCAGTTCGGCGACTACAACTATGGTTGGCATGATTCTGATGCCGCCGGCGAAGCCGCAAAACGAGGCATTGATGAGAACGTCGTACGCGCGATCAGCGCCGACAAAGGCGAGCCGCAGTGGATGCTCGACATGCGTCTGCGTGGATTCAAGGCGTTCCTCGACAAGCCCATGCCCGATTGGGGCGTCGATCTTTCCGGCTTCAACGCAGACGACTTCAAGTACTACGTCAAACCGGTCGACAAGCAGGCGAAGTCGTGGGAGGAGCTGCCTGACGACATCCGCAACACCTACGACCGTCTTGGCATCCCCGAAGCGGAGAAGAACCGTCTGGTGGCCGGCGTGGCCGCCCAGTACGAGTCCGAGGTAATCTACAACTCCATTCGTGAGGACCTGAAGAAGCAGGGTGTGATCTTCGTCGACACCGACACCGCCGTGCGCGAATACCCTGAACTCGTCAAGAAGTACTTCGGCACCGTCGTGCCTCCGGAAGACAACAAGTTCGGCGCCCTCAACACCGCGGCATGGTCCGGCGGCTCGTTCGTATACGTGCCGAAGGGTGTGCACGTGGACATCCCGTTGCAGGCATACTTCCGCATCAACACCCCGGCCATGGGTCAGTTCGAACGCACACTGATCATCGCGGACGAAGGCTCCTACGTGCACTACGTGGAAGGCTGCACCGCCCCGATCTGGTCCGAGGACTCGCTGCACGCCGCCATCGTTGAGATCGTTGTGGAGAAGCACGCCCGCGTGCGTTACACCACCGTGCAGAACTGGTCGAACAACGTCTACAACCTCGTCACCCAGCGTGCCTATGTGCGTGAGGGCGGCACCATGGAATGGGTCGACGGCAACATCGGTTCCAAGGCCACCATGAAGTACCCGGCCTGCATCCTCGCCGAACCGTACGCCAAGGCATCCACCATGTCCCTCGGCTTCGCCGGC
>JAIJEI010000165.1 GCA_022739095.1 Bifidobacterium sp. | reverse complement strand
ACCAGTGGTGACCACCAGCTTGAGCTCCTTGCCCTTGAGTGCGTGGCCTCCACCGTAGGCCCAGCCTGCGGTGATGACCTCGTCTTCCCATTCCTTGAGCAGCGCGGGGGAGAAGTACCAGTAGAACGGGAACTGGAGGATCACGCGGTCGGCGGCCTCCAGCAGCTCATGTTCCTTGTCGGCGTTGACGGAGAAGTTCGGATATTCGGCGTATTCGTCGCGTACGATAATGTCGTCCTCGCCTTGTGCGGCGAGTTCGGCGAGCAGACGGGCGTTCACTCGCGAGCCGTCCTTCAGGTGCGGATGGAATACAAGAATCAGCGTTGACATGGGATTTTCCTTCTTTAACTGCTACCAATGTGGCCTAATCACCACTATCGTATGCCGGGAAGCAGAACTCAGTCCAGTCCGGACTCAGGTGCGAGCCGCGGGATGCCGCGGATGAGTAATTGATGCGGGAAAGGATGCTGGCTGATGATTTGGCGCTGAAGATTCAGTGGGCTGCCGCATATACGAGTCCTAAAGCGGATAGGATGGAATATGACGCGAATAGCGTAGGTGGACTGAATAACGGGAGGCGCACATGACCATGAACCGCATGCTGATGTGCCGTACCCATCCGGTAATGGAGTTCGAGTATTTCGAACGCGGCGGATACGCCTTGAGAGCAGGGGGGATCTACGACGAGTCCCGAATCCCAATCGGCATGTATGTGGACGGCAAACCCGAGCCCACCGGTGAGTCGATTACCGGGTGGTGGCGTTCTCGCGGCATTCCCATGACCCGTGACGGCATGCGTTCCGTATTCGCTGGTTCGGGTATCGCCTCGACGAACGATCTGCTGGACCGTTCCTTGGGACTCAGCCTGTCGGACCAGTATTGGGTGCGGCCTCTCGACCGGCCTGATCTGACGTGGGAAAAACTGAACTTTTTCCACAACGATTTTGACGAACGACTTGGGCAGTCCCTGTTCTTTGGCAACTCGTCGCGCATCGGCAACGTGAACACCCCGGATGTCACCAGTGCCGGTGACCTGCCGAAACGTTGGATTATCGGCCCTGATGGCATCCGCAGCCTGATCAAGGGCGGGCGTACCGGTCAGGAGCCGGACAACGAGCGCATCGCCTGGCAGACGGCACGACTGTTCGGCATCAACCATGTCGAATACCGTATCGGCCGCGCCAAGGGCATTCGGGTCTCCGTCTGCGATGAAATGCTCGAAGATACGCAAGAGCTGATTCCCGCAGGGCAGGTTATGCGCATCTTCCGACGCGGCGACAACACCGAACGCAAGATGATATGGCTGGACGCATGCCAACAGCTCGGCGTAAGTCGCGATACGGCAAATGCGGCGACCAACGATTTTTTGTTCCTTGATTTTCTTCTGCGCAACACCGACCGGCATTACAACAACTTTGGTCTCATCCGTGACGTCGAATCATTCGAGATTCGCCCGGCCCCGATTTTTGACAGCGGCGCCAGCCTGTGGAACGGCATGGACCCCGAAGCCATCACCAACGAAGACTACCCGGCGAAGCCGTTCTGGTTCGACGACTACGGCGATGTGGACAACGCCTACTGGCAGTTGGGACTCATCGACGATTGGGACCGTTATGATTTGGGGATGCTCGACGAGGTGCCTGAACTGATACGGGCACAGCTCGCCACCAACCGCCGGCTGTCCGCTGATGTGATTGACGCCATCTGCTCCGCCATGCAGGAGCGCATCGGCATCATCCGCAAGCTTGCACGATGATGCCGCGTCGGGAGGCAACTCAGTCGAGGTTGGACTGCGTGCCTGCGGTGGCTTCGTTGGCGGCTTGCTCGGCTTGTGCTTGGTCGAGCTTGGCACGGACGTCGTTGAGCAGACCCTGGGCGCGCTTGGCCAAGGCCTCACCGATTTCCCATTGACGCATCGACTGGTCAAGATTGAGGCCGCCGGTTTCCAGTGCCTGAACGGCCTGAATCAGCTTGTCGCGTGCCTCCTCATACGGCATCTGGGCGATGAGCTCGCGTTCCTTGTCCGTCAGGGACGAAGCGGGGGCGTTCTTGTCGGTGGATGTGGTGTTCTCGGTCATCTTGTTCTCCTTATATATACGGTATATATGCGTGAAGGCGTATGACGCATCACGCGGTTGCGGATGTGGTGGTTGCGGTAATGACACCCTTCTTCAAGGTGACGGTGATGTCATCCCCAGAGTTGATCTGCGAAGCATCGTCTAGTACGTGGCCATCGGCGGACTGCACCACCGCATAGCCTCGGTTCAACGTGGATTGCGGACTGAGTGCGGTCAGCGAGGCGTGAGCTCGTTCGACGGTGAGCTGGGCGTCGTCCACAATGCGCCGCAGCCCGATGTCAAGCCGTTGCAGGGAGTCGTCGATTAGCCGCTGATGCGGTTCGAGCATGGTATGCGGTTGGGTCAGGCTTGGCCGGTTCGCATACCCTTCGATCAGTCGAATCTCGTTCTCCACGCGCGAACGGACCCACAGCCGCATACGGTCGATGGCTCCTTCGATGAGCTGCGACTGCTCGCGCACATCCGGCACCACGCGCTTGGCCGCGTCGGTAGGGGTGGAGGCGCGCAGATCGGCGACCAGATCCAGCAATGTCCAGTCATCCTCATGCCCGATGGAGGAGATTAATGGTGTGGTGCAGGCATACGCCGAACGAACCACACGCTCGTCCGAGAAACCGATGAGATCCTCAAACGAGCCGCCGCCACGGGCCACGATGATCACGTCCACGCTCGGGTCGGCATCGAGTTGTGCAATGGCCTGAACCACTTCGGTCGGGCATTGCTCGCCCTGAACATGCACATGGACCACCTTGAAGGTTACGGAAGGCCAACGAAGGTTCACATTGGTGATCACATCGCCTTCCGCGCGTGCCTGAGGTGCGCAAATCAGGCCAATAGTCTTCGGAAACTCCGGGAGAGGCAGTTTGTGATCGGCGTCGAACAGGCCCTCGCCCTTAAGCCGCTTGCGTAATTCGTCGATCATGGCCTTGAGGCTGCCACCGGCTCCGACCTTGAGAATCGTGTCCCCGCGCAACGACAGCGAAGTGCGCTTCATCCACAGGTTCGGTTTGCCGTGAATCACCACGCGGTCGCCCTGAACGAACTGGCTGGCCGCGGCCGCGAACCTGCCGAAGCCATTGACTTCCATGGCGATATCCTCGAAGTCGTCGCGCAGCGTGATGTAGGCCGAGCCGGCGCGACGGGTATTGATCTGCGTGATCTGGCCGGTGACCCATGCGGACGGCCATCGTTCCACGGCACCATAGAACTTCTGGCTCAGCACACCTACCGGCCACGGATTTTGTGCGGTGGTTTCAGCGGCGCGTGTAGGCAGCTGATCGATAGGACGGGGCTCGTTCGGCAGATTGATAGTGCCCTGATCAGGCGCGAAAGTGCCTTGACCCGGCTCAAAGCCAGCCGAGGCCAGTGAAGCGGCGGTCGGTGGACGGCCGGTAGAGGAGTAGCCCATTGCAGTAGTCATGCACTCCACTATAAGTGCGTTGGTTGATGACGGTAAAAATTTACCGTCGCATGAAAACGGTGTGATGATGAATGCAAGAACCGTACGAAGCGATGTATCAGCCGATGATGGAGATGGTCTGGTGCCTCAGAAGAAAGGAGTCATTATGGCGAAGAAACGGGTGCTATAAAGAGGAGTAATATATGCGTTGCGCTGCCGACCGGGAGTCGTTAGTGATCTCTCTGTGCGACACGCGAGCAGAAAACAGTTACGCTAATCACACACTTGTAGTTTTGGCGGAAAATAGCCGAAAACTCTATAAATAGTTCGACACACCACTGTTGAACACTAGATATAGTGGTGGGGATGCCGTATCCTTCTAGAGGTTCAACAAAACGACATCAATGTAATTTCGTGTGGCCCCCGTCAAGTGCGGCCACAATGCGGAACTCGGGAGAGTGTCCGCCGTTAGGAAAGGGGTGCCCGATGGGCGCACAAGTGCTGGAGGAAACCGTCACCGATAACGAGACCAAGGTGGCCGCCAAAGCCTCCACCGTGCTCGTTGAGAAGCGTGATGGTCGTGTGGTCGACTTCGACCCCATCAACATCATCTCTGCGGTTAAGTCTGCTTTCGGCGACCTGAACAAGGAAGTCGGCCCCGAAGAAGATGCCATGATCCGTGGCTTCGCCAATCAAGTCGAAGGCGAAATCAAGGAGCGTTACGCCGGCCCTGCCAAGATCGAGGATATCCAGAACCTCGTGGAGCACGCCCTGATTGATGCTCACCTGTACGACGTGGCTCGCGCCTACACCAACTACCGTCTCGACAAGGACATTCAGCGCGCCAAGGCCACTGATGTGAACGAGGCCGTTTCCCGCTTCATCAACCACGACCCGACCCTGATTCACGAGAACGCGAACAAGGATTCCAACGTCTACTCCACCCAGCGTGATCTGCTG
>JAIJEI010000012.1 GCA_022739095.1 Bifidobacterium sp. | reverse complement strand
CAGCCCCTTGAAACGCAAGTAGAGCAATAATTCCGCTCAGCCACGCTTGGGAATTACGGCGGGGCGCTCGTAGCCCTCGTTGGCGGTCAGCCAGTCGACGTCCTTTTTCACAGTGGCGGGGGTGGAACCGAGTTTTTCGGCGATGCGCTGGTTGGACCAGCCCTTGTTCGCCAACTTCTTGACTTCGGCACGGCGTTCGGCACGCTTGGCCTCCTGCGCCGAAACCGCAGCCGAGGCACCGCCCTTCTTGCCCTTGCCGGCAACGGCCTTGGCGACACCAGCACGCCCAGCACCGCGGCGGCCACGGGTGGAGGGACCAGCCGCACGCTTTTCGGCGAGCAGTCGGAAGGCGTCATCAGGCGTGATGGATTCTGGCGTGTACTGACGCGGCACCGTGCGGTTGGTCTCGCCATCGGTGATGTACGCGCCGAAACGTCCGTCCTTGATGGTCACGTTCTTGCCGGTGTTCGGGTCCTTGCCCAGATCACGCAGCGGCGGCTTGGCGGCACCACGGCCACGCCCGCGGCCGTACTTGGGCTGCGAGAACAGTTCCTTGGCCTTGTCGATATCGACCGTGAAAATCTCGTCTTCCGAGGCCAGCGAGCGGGTCTCCGACTTGCCGTCGGCACCCGTCTTGGTCAGGTAGGGGCCGTAGCGACCGTTGTTGGCGGCCACCGTGCATTCAGATACCTCGCCGGTTTCGGCGTTGGTCTCCTCGTATGTGCCCACTTCACGCGGCAGACTCAGCAGCTTCAGCGCGTCCTCCAACGACAGCGATTCGGGGCTCATCGTCTTGAACAGCGAGGCCATCTTCGGACGCGGCGCGGCGGCGGCCGCGGCCTTCTTCGAACCCTTCTTGGCCGCAGAGGCACCAGCAGTATCGCCAGCAGCACCAGCCGAAGCCTCAGCCGGCGGCACCAACGCCACATATGGGCCGAAACGCCCATTGCGCACCTCGACGGTACCGCCGGATACCGGGTCGACACCCAGCTCGCGTGGTCCGCCGGAGTGGTTGTCGATCAGATCGCGAGCCACGGCCACCGTCAGCTCATCCGGCGCGATGGTGTCCGGCAGAGACGCGCGCTTCGGGTTGCCTTCGGCGTCCAGATGCTCCATGTCTTCCAGATACGGGCCGTAACGGCCGACGCGCACGTGCAAGCCGTCGCCAATGTCGATGGTGTTGATGGCGCGCGCATCGATCTCGCCGAGCTGCGCGACCTGCTGTTGCAGGCCTTCGTGCGCCTCGTCGGCGTTGCGCGCGGCACCCTCGCCGGAACCGAAGTAGAAGTGGGTGAGCCAGTCACGGCCGGATTCCTCGCCGTGGGCGATGCGGTCAAGGCCGTTTTCCATCTCGGCGGTGAACTGGTAGTCGACCAGCTTGGGGAAGTTCGTCTCGAGCAGCTTGGTCACGGAGAAGGCGAGCCAGCTGGGGATCAGCGCACGACCACGCTCGTATACGTAACCGCGATCCATGATTGTGGAGATGATGCTCGCGTAGGTGGACGGGCGGCCGATTTCCTTGGCTTCCAGCGTCTTGACCAGCGTGGCCTCGGTATAGCGGGCCGGCGGCTGGGTTTCATGGCCGTCCGGCTCGATGTCGCTTGCCTCGACCTGCTGGCCGATGCTCATCGGCGGCAGGGAGGTGTTGGATTCGGAGGCGTCACCCCTGACGGCCTTGGCGTCCATCTTGCCGGCGGCAGCAGCCTGGTCCGAGCCAACCCCAGCGCCGGGAACGGCGGCCTTGGGCTTGCGCCCCTCCCCCGTGGCCTTCATAAAACCGGGGAATTCGATGACGGTGCCGGACGCTTGGAACACGGCCTCGCCCTCGGTGGGACCGGCCGGCGCGGACAGGCGCACGGTGGCGGTGGAGCCGGTGGCGTCGGCCATCTGGCAGGCGAGCGTGCGCTGCCAGATCAGCGTGTACAGGCGCAGCTGGTCGACCGGCAGTTTGGAGGCCAGCTCGTCCGGGTCGTGGAAGCGCGAGCCCGCCGGGCGAATACACTCGTGGGCTTCCTGCGCGCCAGCGGTTTTGGTGGCGTACTGCTTGGGCTCGGCGGAGAGGAACTTGTCGCCGAAATGGTAGGAGACGGCGTTGCGGGCGGCGGTGATGGCCTCCTGCGACAGCGTCACCGAATCGGTTCGCATATAGGTGATGTAGCCGTTCTCGTACAGGCTTTGGGCCGCGCGCATCACGGCGCGAGCACCCATGCCGAGGCGATTGCCGGCGGTCTGCTGCAGGGTCGAGGTGGTGAACGACGGCTGCGGGCGGCGGCGGTACGGCTTGGTTTCCATCGACATCACAGTGAAATCGGCGGTCTTCAGCGCCGAAGCCACGGCAGTGGCGTTGGTCTCGTCGAGCTGGCGAACGTTCGCCGCAAACCCATCCGGGGTCAGCTGGCCGTCGGCACCGAAATCCTTGGAGCCGGCGAGTCGCTTGCCGCCGAGCGCGATCATGCGGGCGGAGAATTCGGCACGCTCCCCCAGCGCGTCAGGCGCGGACAGCGTGGCGACGATATCCCAGTACGGCGCACGCTTGAACGCCATGCGTTCGCGTTCGCGTTCCACGATCAGGCGGGTGGCCACGGACTGCACGCGGCCGGCGGACAGGCCCGGGCCTACCTTGCGCCACAGCACCGGCGACAGCTCATAGCCGTACAGACGGTCGAGGATGCGGCGGGTCTCCTGCGCGTCGACCATATTGCCGTCCACGTCGCGCGTGTTGTTCAGGGAGGCGTTGATGGCGTTCTTGGTGATCTCGTGGAACACCATGCGCTTGACCGGAACCTTAGGCTTCAGGGTCTGCACCAAGTGCCACGCGATGGCCTCGCCCTCGCGATCCTCATCAGTTGCCAGGTAGAGTTCGTCGGCGTTCTTCAGGGCCGATTTGAGTTCGCTGACCGTACGCTTCTTGTCGCCGTCGACGATGTAATACGGCTTGAACCCGTCGTTGACGTCCACGCCGAACTTGCCGAACTTGGCCTTGTCTGCCGCGGGCACCTGGCTGGGCTGCGCGAGGTCGCGGATATGGCCGACCGACGCCATGACGGTGTACCCCTTGCCCAGGTAGTCACCGATCTTGTGGGCCTTGGTCGGGGACTCCACAATCACCAGTTTGGTAACCATACCCACTCCTTATGTATTGCGCGAAACACACGACGTTTCTGGCGTCATAATACTCATGAATCATGCCCAACTGCCAAATTCCGCCGTTGTGCCGGGCAAATTCGGCCGTTCGCCCCCCCCATGTTTTATCGTTTGGGCGGTGCCGGCGGAGCGCCGATCAGACCCAGCCGGCTTAAGGGTGCTGCGGTGATCTGACGCAGGGCCAGCAACAGTCCGAATGCGAGCAGGGCCACACCCGTAATGCCTACAACAGCACTGACGTTCGCCCCCTGAACCGCCCAGCTGGCGCTGACGTTGAGCCCCGGCACCACCTGCCAGATCACATAACCGCTGTAGGTGAGCAACAGCAGGCCCTCAGTAATCAGCACGCTGCCGACGATTTGCACGCTCACTGAGGAGACGCGGCGGCCCGGCTCGTCCATGCCGGACTTGCGCGTAACCGCCAGAGCGAGCAGGGCCAATCCCGCCACCAGCAGGATGGACATCGCCACGTCCGAAGGGCGATGCCATTGTCCGTATATCACGGAGACGCCGACGGTCACCGCCCAAACCACGCCGATGACGCCCGCCAAAGCTCGAACCGCACGGGGTACGGTAAGCAGCAGAATCACCGCACAGGCTGCGGCCAGCATCGCGTGCCCGGAAGGCGCGGAATTAGCGGCAGGCGATTCAGTGTTGATGATGAACGGACGCGGCAACAGACCCTTGATACGGGTGACGGCCAAGCAGACCACGGCGAACACGGCGATTTGCCCGGCCAGCCACCAGCGGCGTCGAATCAGCGCCGTAATAATGCCGATTGCGGCAATTGCGCAGCTGACAGCGATAACCAGCCAGGATTGTGCGACGGCGTTCATCACGCCGGTGGTCCAGGACGGTACATCGTTGTGTAGGTTTTTCCAGACCAGTTCGTCGTACGATTGTCCGTTTTCGGTGAACACGCACCCCCACCACACGCCGAAGCCGACAGCGATCAGGAGCAGACCGAATACCACGCACAGTACACGGCTGGAGATTCGCGGGCACACGGTAAGCGGGTCAAGCCGGGCCAAGCCACGGTCGATATCAGATGCCCCATCCGCATCGTCCATGTCCAGCGGCCTGAAATCCCGTAAGGAGCCTGATGTGGATGCCGATGCATCTGAACCGGAGACCGGGCCGAGCGCAGCCAATGGGTCAACAACATTCGACGACGAGTCAGGCTGCGCTGTGCCTGAGCCGATCAGATTGACCGCCGCATGCGGGTCGCGAATTCTAGGGGTCTGTGCGTCATTCATACGTTCGACTGTACGGCCGCGCCCCGGACAGGGGACCACGCTCGTGCCAGCTCACAGCCAAATCCGCACATAAGGAAAACCTCCACGCACCCGTCAGAGGCCACTTACCCTTGCTGCATTCCTGCCCTGGGGGAGTTGGGTGACATAGCGCCGCGTGGAGGCTGGGGATAAGTCTATGGAGACGTATGGACCAGCGCAGCGACACGAAACGTGCGCGCCGGGTCGAACGGCAGGACAACCAGCGCATTCAGGCAATATTCACACAGCATCAAGAAGCGTTTCCAATTGTAAGAATTCCGGAAAAATACCGGTATCAACGCGTGTGGTTACGCTCACGTCAAACGATTGTTCAAGGCCAGCAGTTACGGTGGACACCATGGCTTCTTATACTCGTCGTGCACATTCGGGAGGCAATGGCCCCGCTCTGAGGCAACCGCGCACCGCGCAAAGCAGAGCCGACCACTCCGCACAGGAGGGCCCCTATACGCCCCAGGAGAGCCGCTCCCGCCACGCAAGCCACAAGGCTTCCAATAGCCATCGAGCCCCCCCAAACAGGAAGAAAAAGAACACAGGAAAAGGCAGGCACCGTGTACTGAAATGGGTGCTGGGCATCTTCTTCTCCCTGATTGGACTGGGCTTGCTGGCCGGTATCGCAGTATTCGCATACCTGTACACCACCACCGAGGTCCCACAACCCGAAAAGTTCGCGTTGGCCGAGAAAACCACCGTGTATTACGCGGACGGCACCACCGCGATCGGCTCCTACGCGGAACAGAATCGTTCAATCATCTCTTGCGAGGGGCTGCCGGACTACATCGGCAACGCGATTGTGGCGTCCGAAAACCGTACGTTCTACACGGATAAAGGTCTTGATTTGAAGGGCATCGCCCGCGCATTCATCAATAATGTGACCAAGGGCACGCGCCAAGGTGGTTCCACCATCACCCAGCAGTATGCCGAGCGGTATTACATGGGCGAAACCACCTCCTATGTGGGCAAGGCGCGCGAGGCCATCATGGCCATCAAAATCGCGCAGACCGAGTCCAAGGACGAGGTGCTGTGCAACTACATGAACACCATCTATCTGGGCCGCAACTCCTACGGTATCCAGGAAGCAGCCAAGGCATACTTCAATAAGGACGCCAAGGATCTGACGCTGTCTGAGGCGGCGATGATCGCCGGCATTATTCCGTCACCGTCCACGTGGGATCCAGCCGATAACGCCGATATGGCCAAATCGCGCTTCAAGCGTGTGCTGAACATCATGCAGGAGGATGGTTACATCACCGCCAAGCAGCACACTGATGCCAAGTTCCCGCAGACCGCCGCGGTGGCGCAACAGAACGAGTACGCGGGGCCGAACGGTTATCTGCTGGATATGGTGCGCCGTGAGCTGGTGCAGTCCAAGGCCTTCACCAAAGAGGATTTGGATACTGGCGGATACAAGATCATCACCACCATTGACAAGAGCAAGCAGGATCTCATGCAGTCCATCGGCGACACCCGTCTGGACGACATGCCTGAATCCCTGCAAATCGGCGGCATAGCGCTGGACCCGAAGACCGGCGAAGTATTGTCCGTATACGCCGGTTCAGATTATCTGTCCAAGCAGCTCAACAATGCCGATCAGGCCGTATTCGAACCGGGTTCGACTATGAAGCCGTTCGCTTTGCTGGGGGCCGCGCAATCCGGCGTCAGCTTCGATACGTTGTTCAACGGCAATTCCCACCAGCACTTCACCGGCTTGGATCAAGAGGTGAATAACGCTCTGGTGAACAACTGGGGCAACATCAATCTGTATCAGGCCACCGCCAACTCGGTGAACACGGTGTTCATGAACGTCAATGAGCATCTGACGCCGAAGCGCACGGCCAATATCGCCCATGAGGCGGGCATTCAGGGCGATATCGACGAAAACTCCATGTACAACGTGCTGGGCATCAACGCCCTGACCGTGTGGGATTTGGCGCAGGGCCATTCGACCATCGCCAACAATGGTGTGAAGAACACCTTGCACATGGTGTCCAAAGTGTTCGATTCCAACAATAAGGACATGTACAACGCGCCCAGCAAAGGCACCAAGGTGTTCGATGCCAACGACTGCGCTTTGGTGCAGAAGGCCATGCAGGGCACCACCACGTACGGTACGGCGGCCGGCACATCCAGCATGTTGGGCCGACCCATCGCCGGCAAGTCCGGTACCGCCAACGACGAAATGGCTTCGTCGTTCGTGGGATACACCCCCGGCATGATGAATGTGTGGGCTATCTGGAACCCGGACGATAAGGGCAATCCGCAGGTGGTGCCGGCCTTCTCCGGATACGGCATCTCTTCCACCGGATACCCCGCCCACCTGTTCCAGGAGTTCATGGCTCAGGCCTTGCAAGGCACCGAGGTGGAGCAGTTCCCGACCGCTAAAGACAACGGCAAGATCGGCGGCTCCGACGGCACTTGGGGCTTAGGCAAGGGACAGAGCAGTGGCCTGTCCAACAACACCAACAAGCAGTCCACCGAAGACGTGCAGAAGCAGGCTGAGCAGGACGCACAGCAGAAGGCGGCCGAAGAGGAAGCCAAGAAGCAACGGCAGGCTCAGGAGTTCGCCCAGCAGTGCCTCGCCAATCCGAGCTATTCCACCGAGTGCCCGAATTATCCCGGCCCCACTACCGACGGAGATGGCAACGACAGCACCAATCCCGGCAATACCGGCGGGACCGGCGTCACCCAGTAGTAAGTAAGCACAGACAACAAAGCTCCCTCTGATGCAATCAGAGGGAGCTTTGTTTTTGCTCTGTTAGCGCTCAGCGCTTGCGCTGGGAACGGTTGACGGCGGAGATAATCGACTTCAGAGCGCTGGTGGTAATCGACGAATCGATGCCGACGCCCCACACGATCTGCGCGTCATCGGCCTCGCCGACCTGGCATTCCACGTACGAGGCGGCCATGGCGTCGGTGCCGACGGACATGGTGTGCTCCACGTAATCCATAATCGAGGCGTCAATGCCGAAGTTGGAAATGGCGTTGAGGAAGGCGGCGATCGGACCGTTGCCGATGCCGGAGACCTCGCGCTCCACGGGCGCATCGACCCCGACGTTCACGCCGCGGTCGAGCAGACGAGCCTTGAGCACAGTGTCGGAACCATCCTCACCGGAGCTGACGGACACCTTGAGCAGCTTCAGGCGACCCCAAGGCGCAAGCGAAGCGTCGTGGGTATCGCCCACAACCACGCCGGCGGCGGTCATGCCGGACTGTTCGACCGGCAGGTACTCGTCCTTGAACAGACGCCAGATATCCTCGTCCTTGACTTCCTTCTTGGTGGTGTCAGCGAAGTTCTGCACAATCTTGTCGAATTCGATCTGCAGACGCTTGGGCAGGTCAAGATTGTGGTTGGTCTTGAGCAGATAGGCCATGCCGCCCTTGCCGGACTGCGAGTTGACGCGAATGATGGCCTCGTAGGTGCGGCCGATGTCCTTCGGATCGATCGGCAGGTAAGGCACGAGCCACACGAAGCTGTCGAGGTCGGCACCAGCACGCTCGGCGGCCACCTGACGGGCTTCGAGGCCCTTCTTGATGGCGTCCTGATGCGAACCGGAGAACGCGGTGAACACGAAGTTGCCGGCGTACGGGTGACGCTCGGAGATCTTGATCTGGTTGCAGTACTCAACCGTCTTGCGAATCTCGGGCACATTGGACAGGTCGAGCTGCGGGTCGATGCCCTGGGTGAGCCAGTTGAGGCCCAGCGTGACCAGGTCAACGTTGCCGGTGCGCTCGCCGTTGCCCAGCAGGCAGCCTTCCACGCGGTCGGCGCCGGCCAGCACGGCCAGCTCGGTGGCGGCCACGCCCATGCCTTCGTCGTTGTGCGGGTGGAGGGAGAGCACCACGGAGTCACGGTCGTCGAGGTGGGTGGAGACGTACTCCACTTCGTCGGCGAACACGTTCGGCGTGGTCATTTCCACGGTGGCGGGCAGGTTGATGATCATCGGATGCTCGGGAGTCGGCTTGATGACGCCGATCACGGCGTTGCACACCTCGACGGCGTAGTCCGGCTCGGTGCCGGTGAAGGATTCCGGCGAGTACTCGTAGTACAGGTCGATGCCCTTGGCCTCGGATTCGAGGTCCTTGCACAGTTCGGCGGCGTCGGTGGCGAGCTTCTTGATCTCTTCCTTGTTCTTGCGGAACACGACCTCGCGCTGCAGCACAGACACTGAGTTGTAGAAATGCACGATGGCGCGCTTGGCGCCCTTGAGTGCCTCGTAAGTGCGGCGGATGAGGTGCTCGCGGCACTGGGTGAGCACCACGATGGTCACGTCGTCCGGAATCAGCTCACGCTCGATGAGCATACGGATGAAGTCGAAATCGGTTTCGGAAGCGGACGGGAAGCCCACCTCGATCTCCTTGAATCCCATGGAGACGAGCAGGTTCCAGAAACGCAGCTTGCGCTCGGAATCCATCGGGTTGACGAGGGCCTGATTGCCGTCGCGAAGATCGACGGAGCACCAGCGCGGCGCGCGCTGCAGTCGCTTGCCCGGCCACGTGCGCTCCGGGTAATCAAACGGGATCTGCTCGCTGTATGAGGCGTACTTGTTGTACGGCATACGGCTGGGCTTCTGCGGATCGCCGATGAATCGTGCCGGAGGCAGCAGCGGGTCGTTGTTCCCCCCATTGGACGCCGCAGCCACTGCCGCGAGATCAAAAACGGATGATTGATCCTGACCCATTGTTCCTCCTTTGCTTGTGGTGTTGTGCGCGGTTTTCCGGCGATATGCCGGGCCGCGCAGACCTGTTAATATGCACGTAACATCCTACAGGCCGCCTAGGGCAAGCCCGCGGGAAAATGCCGCATCGTGGCACTGAAATGAAAAACGCCGGATATGGCGGTAGCAATACCGTTCCCCGCCCCCGCTGGCGGTGCTGTCGGCGAGCCGACTGGGGGTGGTCACGATTCCAGGTCAATCACCTTTGAAATTACTTCCTCGCACCCTTGATCAGCGAGCGCACAATAGCCATAAAGCCCAAGCTCATCGCACCGGCCAGCACGGCGAACACCTGCGGGCGGCGCAGTTCATTGCGGGCACTGATGGCGCCGGTCACGCAATGATCCTCGAACCACACGCGCAATTCGTTGCTGGAGTAGCGTCCCACGAGGTCGCCCCATGTGAGCATGCGGGTCACATAACCGGCTGGGTTGTTCTCGTGGAATTCAAATAGTCGGATGCCGCGGTAACGCGACTTGGGGCCGTAGCATTCAAAACCGCATGTAGGTGCATAACCTAGGTCGAGGTCGTGCACATGACCCACGAATGCGTTCTTATGGTCATGCCCGCAGAACAGCGCGAAATAGCCACCGGCCTCACGCAGGGCGTCCACCTCGCCGACGTTTTCATCCGCGCAGCCGATGGCCTCGCCCAGGCGCGAGCCCGGACGGCAGACCTTATGATCGAGCACATAGCAGTGGCCGGCATAGGTGCGCGCGCCTTCCACGGCGTTGGGCGTCCAGGCGGGCACTTCCTTGAGGCAATCGTAGAACTCCTGCGGCGGGATGTGCTGGAAGGCGATGGCCGGCACGGGTTTGCCGTCACCGTTGCGCTCGCCGAGCTCATCCTGCACTGTCTTGAGCCAATCGATGGCCTCAGGACTAGGGGTGCCATAGCCATCTGAGTCAGCCAGATCGAGACCGCGCGAGTTGACTACGTATGCCGGATATTGGGCGTCGTTTTCCTCGGGCTTGCCGGCGTAATCGCCGGAGTTGACCATCATTACGGACATGGCCACGCGCCCGGAACCGTCGGAGGCTTCGACGGGCAGCGCGAATGTGCCGGGCTCGAGGCTGTCGGCGGGGTTCATGCAGCCGGGGTATTCGCGGTAGATGTCGTCTTGCTCATCGGCCAGGATGCCGCACTGGAAATCGTGGTTGCCGTAGGTGGCGGCGAAGGGCACGTCGGCTTCAATCACCGGCCCGAGGAAGCCGGAGAACGTGCGGCGAACTTTCTCGCGGGTTTCATCCATGAGTTCATCGATGGTGGCTGGTGCCTCGTGAGGCTTTGGCCTACCGTCGGATTGCGTTGAGTACACGAGGGCGGAAACCGTCTCGGGTGCGAGGCTGGCCGTGCCCGTTTCATCGGTCTTACCGAAATCGCCCACTTCGGCAGCCGCGATTACATCGGTCGAATCGGCGGCAGCAGAGGCGACGGCATTCGTCACGGCATCAGGATCAAGCAGCGCGGCAGGCACGGGCTTGCCGGCTTCCGTGAGGCGATCGGCCACGCGATCGGACATCTTGCGAATCACGGGGTGACGTTTGATGCCGCGAATTTTGGCCTCAACTTCGGTGACCGCGCGCACGCGAGCACCTGGTTCCTCGCCGCGGCGGCGTAGGAAGGTGTCGATGTAGGCGGGGTCGTAGCCGCGAATTTGGTCGCCGGTGAACACCACCAGATCCGGATCGGCCTTGCGAATGGCTTCACGGATGAGTCGGATAGTGTCGGGGAGCACATCGGGGCCGTCCTGCACGTCGGCCATCTGCAGCACGCGAAAGCTGCCATCTTCGCGGAATCGCAAGCTTGTCATGGTTTATCAGTCTAGAAGACCTAGCAGCCGCGCGCCCGCCCATTCACAGGACTAGCACAGCACCGCTCTTCTCCCGATTCGCATTGTGATTCGGCGCCAAATTGACCAAAGGCGGTGAATCAGCGCCACCCCCGCTCTCCCGGCGAAGCCAACCTGCCAAGAACTGGCAGATTAGTTCCGCTCACAACCACTCAACGGAGACAAACTGCCACCACTTGGCAAATCAGCACCGCTAGCAGGGCATCCAGTGGGACCAACCTGCCATGGACTGGCAAACCGGCACCGCTCACGGCCTCTCATCGGGACCAACCTGCCATGGACTGGCAAATCAGCGCCGCTCACAACCTCTCATCGGGGCAAACCTGCCAGTTCTTGGCAAACCGGCACCGCTCACAGCCGTACGGCTTATTTGAACAGGCTCACTCCTCGGCGGGCCATGCAGTAGGCGTTGCCAAGCCATGTGTGGCGGGAGTTGGGCCAGACGGCACCCAGTCGCGGCGCGTTCTGACTCATCCAGATGGAGGGCACGCGGCCGTCCGCAGAGCGAGATCCAAGCAGGTTGAAACCGTTCTTTTCCAACAGCCATTCAGGGTGCTGGGTGGCGATGGCCAAGCCCTCTTCGAGGGTGAGCGGCAGACGCTCATCGGAATCAATCAGCTTGCGGGCCACATCCGGCTCGCGATTGATATAGCACGTGCCGGTATGCGGATCGACCACCAGATAGAACGGGCCTTCGGGCGGCATGAATCCGTCTTGCGGCAGGAAGCTGGCGATGTCTCGCGGAGGCATGGTGGTAAAGCCGGCCATGCGGTTGATGGAGGTTCGCGCAATCAGCGATTCGGGCGAAACCAGTTCGCGCGTGGGCACCAGCAGGATGTTCGAGCTGAGATCGGAATGCTTGAGCGCGCCGATGAGCGGCTCGGCAAGCGCGCGGAATGCGGCGGCACTCATATCCGCCACGTCCGGGTAGCCGAGGGCCACGATACGGTCGAGTTGCTTTTGTGCCTCTACTGATGCGATAGACATGGCTACCAGTGTAGAACACCGCCGTCTCTTCGCTAGTCGCTTTGCCAGTTATGGAGAGGATTATCGGGCTGCGCGGCACGGGGTACGCCATGGGGTACGCCATGGAGGTGCGCCGCCGAGCCACCATATGGGAAGACGGCCACTGTTGTTCTGCATGTTTCGTACAATTACCGTGTGTTTGCGGCCATTGCAAGACGGCCGCTTGAACGTATCAGCCCATCGAAACCCAAAGGTCATAGAGGTTATCATGTCCGAAAAGATAAAGGTCGGTATTCTCGGTGCCACCGGTATGGTCGGCCAGCGCTTCATCACGCTGCTTGAGAATCACCCGTGGTTCGAGGTGGTCACCCTTGCCGCTTCCTCGCACAGCGCCGGCAAGACGTATGCCGAGGCGGTCGGAGACCGTTGGAAGATGGAAACCCCGATGCCCGAATACGTCAAGAACATGGCGGTCGTCGATGGCGACGATGCCAGGTCCGTGGCCGCGAACGTGGACTTCATGTTCTCTGCGGTAAACATGCCGAAGGACCAGATTCGCGCCATTGAAGAGCGTTATGCCAAGACCGAGACCCCGGTGGTCTCCAACAACAGCGCTCACCGTTGGACCCCGGACGTGCCGATGGTGGTGCCGGAGATCAACCCGGAGCACTTCGAGGTGATCGAGCACCAGCGCAAGCGCCTGGGTACTACTCGTGGTTTCATCGCCGTCAAGCCGAACTGCTCGATTCAGGCCTACACGCCGGCACTGGCCGCATGGAAGGAATTCGAGCCGCGTGAGGTGGTTGTGAGCACCTATCAGGCGATTTCCGGCGCGGGCAAGACTTTCCAGGATTGGCCTGAGATGGTGGGCAACATCATCCCGTTCATCTCTGGTGAAGAAGCGAAGTCCGAGAAGGAACCGCTCAAGGTGTTCGGCCATGTGGACGCCGACAAGGGCGAGATTGTGCCGTTCGACGGCGACCTCAAGATCACGTCCCAGTGCATCCGCGTGCCCGTGCTCAACGGTCACACCGCCACCGTGTTCCTGAACTTCGGCAAGAAGGCCACCAAGGAAGAGCTTATCGATCGTCTGGTGAACTACACGTCCAAGGCTTCCGAGCTGGAGCTGCCGCACGCACCGAAGCACTTCATCCAGTACCTCACCGAGGATGACCGCCCGCAGGTCAAGCTCGATGTGGATTACGAGGGTGGCATGGGCGTCTCCATCGGCCGTCTGCGTGAGGATTCCATCTTCGATTGGAAGTTCGTGGGTCTGGCCCACAACACCCTGCGTGGTGCAGCCGGCGGTGCCCTCGAATGCGCCGAAATGCTCAAGGCCCTCGGCTACATCACTAAGAAGTAGTTGAATCTCGTTAAAATCGCAAAAGCCCTCCGCGAGGAGGGCTTTCGTCGTATATACCGCAAAAATCGCGGCTCAGTGGCTCAGCGGCCAGTACCGCCGTACACCACAGCTTCGATCTGATCGGCATCGAGACCGTATGCGGTGTGCAGCGCCTTGACGGCGTCGTTGAGCTGATCGAGCGGCACGAGTGCGGCAATACGAATCTCGGAAGTGGAGATCATCAGCACGTTGATGCCCTCATCGCTCAGGGCCTGGAAGAACTTGGCAGCCAGACCGGCGTGGGTCTTCATGCCAACACCCACCACGGCTACCTTGCCGACGTTGGTGTTCACATCAAAGGAGTGGTAACCCAGCACTTCCTGCTTGTCGAGCAGCGTGTTCTGCACCTGCTTGACGGCCGATTCGGGCACGGTGAAGGAGATGTCTGCAGTGCCAACGGATGCGCCGGCCTGCACGATCATGTCCACGTTCACGCCGGCGGTGGCCAGCTCGGTGAACACCTTGGCGGCCATACCCGGCTCGTTCGGCACGCCACGCACGGTAGCCAGCGCCTCGGAACGATCGTGGGCAATGCCGGAAATCACCGGCGCCTCAGGGCCCAGGTCAGGGAACAGGTCGCCCATGGATTTCGCTTCTTCTTCAGTCATGTCTTGCCTTGTCTTGGTTGAAATTACTTACGATTATTGTTCGCTGTAGCCGCGCTCAGTCGAGGTTCGGCAGCGTGCGCAGGTCAATGCCGTCAGGCACAACCAGCGTGCCGGGGCGACGGGAGAACGAAGAGCGCACGTGCAGCGGCATGTTGAAACGCTGAGCGTACTCTACGCAGCGCAGTGCCAGCACCTTGGAGCCGCAGGAGGCCATCTCCAGAATCGACTCATAGTCGATGGAAGGAATGCGGCGGGCAGAAGGCACGATGCGCGGATCAGCGGTAAAGATGCCGTCCACGTCGGTGTAAATCTCGCAGATATCGGCACCAAGGGCCACAGCGAGTGCCACGGCGGACGTGTCCGAACCACCGCGTCCGAGCGTGGTGGCGTCACCCTTGGCGTTGATGCCCTGGAAGCCGGCAACGATGGCGATGTCTCCCAATGAGAGCGCGTTCTTCACGCGGTCCGGTCTCACGGCCTTGATGTGGGCCGCGCCGTAACGGGCGTCGGTGAAGAAGCCGGCCTGCTGACCGGTGAAGGAGTGGGCGCGGCTGCCTTCGGCGTGAATGGCCATGGCCAGCAGGCTCATGGAAATTCGCTCGCCTGCGGTCATCAGCATGTCCATCTCGCGCTCGGGCGGGTTGGAGTCGATGCTCAGCGCCTGATCGATAAGGTCATCGGTGGCGTCGCCCATGGCGGAGACCACCACGGCCACCTTGTTGCCCTTCTTCTCCGTCTCAACAACGCGCTTGGCCACACGTTTGATCGATTCGGTATCGGCGACCGACGAGCCGCCGTACTTCTGCACGATGAGAGCCACTACTGTCCTTTGTTCTTCTCTTAGAGATTTGTTTGGTCGATATTCTACGCAAACGCAACGATTATAAGGGTTGTCGCGTTCACCCCGCGACCTCGCGCCGGCATGCGGACACGGGCATGGCCTACGTTGTTCAGCAAATATTCAAGTTTTCACCGGTGGTTCTTTGAGGCAGCCGCATGCATCCTTTGAGATTCGAGCGGTTGACTATCAATTACCGGCAAACGAAAGCAAACCGGCGCGGTTTCCGCAGAACCCCATAACTGAATACCTTCTTCTTCCTCTCTCCTTTTCAAGGCCCGGTCCCGCAGCCCGGGCCTTTTCCTTGTGTGTTGGGGACGATGGGTCAAACAGCAAGCCAAAGGTCTCGAAATCATTAAGGAGTTTCTCCGGGGCCATCTGCCATTCATCAATGAGTCTCGGCTCCTCACCTCGCAGGATGAGAGGATGCCGACCGGTCAACTGCCGTAACCGCCTCCCTCGGCTCCTCACCTCGCAGGATGAGAGAAGGCTTTGTATCAGCCAAGGCCAACAGCGTAGCACTGCGATCCGGATCCTGCATGAAGACCTGACTCGCCGACTGCCTTTCTGCCGTTGCAGTCTTGCCACACCATTTTGGACCTTTAATCTGAACGGCACCAGAAGACTGCAATGCCTGAGTCAGCAACCCATCAGCCACTCGAGGAAGGTACTCACCACATTGAATCTCCGAGCTCTCCCCTGCCATATGTGCCCTCCCGCAAACCGTCGAAACATCAACCTATAAATCACCCTATTGCGGAAATTGGACCATTCTAATTGTGGAAGTTGGACCATTTTCGTTGTGGAAGTTGGACCATCCCTATTAGGGAAGTTGGACACTAGATTACGAACCAGACTTTTTCGGACTTCTTATGCCCCCTACATTGCCCCTATGAGGCCCTTGTCGGCATGTTGCATGAAAGGCTTGGCGCGGAGTAACGTTTCGCAGTGTGACGCGTGCGGTGTCGCCATTTGCGGCAACACCTATGCCACGCACTACTAAGACGGACCGGCCGTCTTGTATAAGCAAATCATGAGCAGATCAAACGAAGGAACAGGCGACTATGGCATTGCTGCATCGACGTTCGACGAGTAAGCGTGCCTCACAGAAAATGCAGGAAGACAACGCGGCCATGCCGGATGACACATCTGCAAATGACAACGTTTCCTCAGCGCGCCCCAAGCCCGCGGCATTCGTTCCAACTCCATTTGACGAAGTCATCGATATCAGCGATCTCGTGGCCGAGCGCCGACGCCTGCAACGCAATCTGTGGGCGATGCGCATCATCACCATTGTGTTGCTGATCGCCGCAATCGCCGTGGCCTGCTTCCCGCTAGCGTTGCAATTCGAGTCCGACCGCAACTTGGCCGCCACCACAGCCACCACGGCCAAAGAAGTAGCCGGCTGGCCTTACCCGCAGGCGGAAGACAAGCTCACAGCGGCCCGCGCATACAACAAGAAGCTCGCTGAATCCGGCCAGCCCATCTTGGGTGAAGCCGTCGACCCGTTCTCCGCCGCCCAAGGAGGATCCCAAGCCAGCGGCGAGGATTCCGCCTCAAAGAAAGACCAGGAATACCAGTCACTGCTTAATACCGGCAACGGCGTGATGGGCGCAATCAAGGTGCCCAAGCAGTCCATCAATCTGCCGATTTATCACGGCACTTCCGAGGAGGCACTGGCTTCTGGTGCCGGTCACTTGTACGGCACGTCGCTGCCGGTGGGAGGTAAGTCCACCCATTCGGTCATTACCGGGCACCGTGGGTTGGTTGAAGCGCTGATGTTCACCCGTTTGGACGAGGTGAAAGAGGGCGACTTCTTCTACATCGAAGTCATGGGCGAAACTTTGGGCTACAAAGTGGACCGCATTTCAGTGATTTTGCCGGATGACACGTCGAAGCTCAAGATCGTGCCGGGTGAGGACCGTGCCACCTTGATGACCTGTACGCCATACGGCGTGAACACGCACCGACTGCTCATCTCCGGGCACCGCGTGGCGATTCCGATGCCGGCCCCTGAGCCGAATGACGTGCTTGACGCGCGCAATATCGCCCTTGGTGTTGGCCTAGGCATACTGGCGGCAGGACTGTTCATTATCTGGCTGGCACGACGACACAAGGCCGCGCGCATCATCCGCCACGGCGCATTCTGGCCGTGGATGCGCCGCAAGGGCGAAAGCGCCAATGATACGCTGGCCTAGGCCTCGCGCCGACCGGCCAGTGCCCTGCCCAGCGTGATTTCGTCGGCGTACTCCAAGTCGGAGCCCACCGGCAGGCCGCTGGCAAGTCGGGTGACCTTGACACCTACGGGCCGCAATAGCTGGGTCAAGTAACTGGTGGTGGCCTCGCCTTCGATATTCGGGTCGAGCGCCATAATCACTTCCTTGACCTCATCGCCTTCTAAGCGTTTGAGCAGACCGGGAATACGCAGGTCGGCAGGGCCAACGTTGGCCATTGGGTTGATTGCGCCGCCGAGCACATGGTATAGGCCGCGGTATTCGCGCGTGCGCTCGATGCTCATCACATCCTTGGGCTCTTCAACCACGCAGATCACCGAACGGTCGCGCCTCGGGTCGGCACATACCGGGCAGGGGCTGGATTCGCACACGTTGCCGCAAATATCACAGAAGCGGATCTTGGCCTTGACCTCTTCGATGGCCTCGGCCAAATCGCGCGCTTCATCTTCGGGCGCGGACAACATGTAGAAGGCGATACGCTGCGCGCCCTTCGGCCCGATGCCGGGTAGCCGCCCGAAAGCGTCGATCAGTCGCTGTATTGCGCCGTCATAAGCAAGTGCCATGGGTATTCCTCGTTATTCGTCCTCATTATTCATCCGAGTGCTTCTTGGCAGGCTGGATGTTCTTGGGGTTCTTCGGATCATCTGCCGCGAATTGCTCGACTTTTTTGACCTCGAATAGCTTTTTCAGATCGTCGAGATTCATGGCCGTCGCCTCGCCGAGCGACTGGTCGCTCATCGAGTATTCGTCGTCCTCGGCCGCGACTTGCGGCTGCGGCTGGGGCTGGGGCTGGGGCTGACTATTCCACGGGTCGGTATTCGGCGTCGGCTGTGCGGGCTGTGGCTGATTCCACGGATCATCGTGCGGGGCTGTCTGCGGAACCGATTGCGGAACTGCCTGCGGCTGATTCCACGGGTCATCGTGAGGAGACTGCTGCTGAGGCTGGTTCCACGGGTCGGCTTCGACCGGTTGCGGTGCCGGCGAGGCCGTAGCCTGAGATTGCGGCTGATTCCATGGATCATCGCTTACGCCGGCAACTGCCGTAGCGGAAGATGCGGTGGCTGGCTGCCCCGTGGACTGTTCAGTGGGTCCAACGGACGCAACGGACGCAACGGGTGCAACAGGAGCAGCCGGAGCGGCCCACGGATCAACACCATCACTGATGTCTGGAACCGCAACATGTTTCTTGTGATGCTCTTCGGGCGCAGGCGTAGCAGCGGGCTCGTTAGGCGCGAACCCGTCTGCAGATTGCGGTGAAGCGTTGCTTACGGCCGGCTTGGCCCAAGGGTCATCGTCAATCCAGCTCTTCGCCGTCGTGGATGCACTGGATTGGCTGGCTCGATGGCTGTCGTCCGTATCCTCGGCTTGGCCTGTTGCAGCCGGCTTCGGAGCTTTCGGCTCGCTCCCCATATGAATGCCAAGGCCCGCGCCCAAACTCGACGCGGCCAATCCGGCCTTGGCCATGGCAATCTGCTGCTTGACCTTGGCCAATTGCTCCGGGCTCATACGCTTGACGGATTCGACTCGCTCGCCATTCGCCGCGACCGCAGAAGGGGCAATAACCGCATTGGCACCGAACTCATTGCGTACGGCATCCATCACCACGGTCGCCGCCTTCTTACCGCTGTTATCCACGGCCAAGGCGAAAGCGTGCTGGCTCAACGACTTGTCGAACGTCATCGACAGGCAAGGCAGACCCTTACGATTGGGGCCGAATTTTACGGTCGGCACCTTGTCTCGCGACACATATTCACGAATGGTTTCCGGCAAAGCGGCGACGGCCGCATCCCACTTCTCATCGATGGACCGATTATCCGATGCCGCAGACGAAGCCACCGGCTGGGCCGGGGCGGCCGGCGACGCGACGGGAGCGCCCCACCCGGCATTGGCAGCAGGAACGGCACCGGCAGCAGTTGCTGCGGCAGGTTGCGCAGACGGAGAGCCCGCGGACCGGTCGCTGACTAGGCTGTTGATGGGGCCATTGACAGGGCCATTGCCTCCAACAGATTCATGGGAAGCGGTGCCCTGAGGCGCGGCTGCTTGCTGGTTGCGTGCAGCACCGGAGAATCCGCCATGTGAGGCTCCGGCAAACCCGCCTCGCGATGCGCCGGCAAAACCACTGGCCCCCGCACCGGAAGCGGCTGGCGTAGTCGGAGTCGAAGAAGCAGCCGCAGGCGGCATGCCAGAAGCGGCTGGCGCGGGAGCGGCTGTTGCAAAGCCTGATTCACTGCCGGCCAACAATCGTGCGGCCAGCAGTTCCAAGCGCATACGCGGAGAAATGGCTCCGGTCATGGCACCCAACGTAGTGTTGATGATGTCTGCCATGGCGGTCAGTGCGCCCAGTCCCAGCGACTTGGCTTGGCGGTGCAGATCGTCCATATCCTCGGCCTCGGCCGTGTCGGACAGCACGGATTCCGCACGGTCCCCGGCCAACGTAAGCACCAGCAAATCACGCACGCGAGCCAGCAGGTCTTCGACGAATCGCCTCGGATCGAATCCGCCGACCACGACTTTCTGGATAACGCCGTACAGGGCTTCGCCGTTGTGATCGATTACCGCATCCACGGCCTCGCCGATCAGCGCCGCCGGCGTGAAGCCGAGCAGGGCTACAGCGGCATCATGGGTGATAACGCCTTCGACCGAACCAACCATCAGCTGGTCCAGCACGGACAGGGTATCTCGCATGGAGCCGCCACCGGCGCGCATCGCCAGTTTCAGCACACCGGGTTCGGGCTTGATGCCTTCCTTGTCGCAGATCGTCTCCAGGTAGGGACCCATGACTTCCTGCGGTACCAGACGGAACGGATAGTGGTGGGTGCGCGAACGGATGGTGCCGATCACCTTGTCTGGTTCGGTGGTGGCAAAGATGAACATCACATGTTCAGGCGGCTCTTCAACGATTTTAAGCAGCGCATTGAAGCCCTGCTGCGTGACCATGTGGGCCTCATCGAGAATGAAAATCTTATAGCGGTCGCGCGCAGGGGCGAACCCAGCGCGTTCTCGCAATTCTCGGGCATCGTCCACACCGTTGTGCGAGGCCGCATCGATTTCGACCACGTCGATGGAACCTGGTCCGCCGGTGGCCAGGTCCTTGCAGCTTTCGCATTCGCCGCAGGGGTGGGAAGTCGGCCCTTTGGCACAGTTGACGCAACGGGCCAGGATACGCGCGGAGCTGGTTTTGCCGCAGCCTCGCGGACCTGAGAACAGATAGGCATGCGTGAGTTTGCCCTCGTCCAAGGCGCGCATCAGCGGGACCGTGACCTGGTCCTGGCCGATGACCCCTTCGAAGGTGTCCGGACGATAGCGACGATACAGTGCAAGTGCCATAGCTACTAACCTACCTTTGCCCTCAGAATTACCGATAAACAGTCAAGATAAACCGGGTTCATAGTTACCGAATCGAGATGACTGTTTATATTCCAACGACATTCACCCGACAACGGTTACCGCATTTTTTATTGTTATTAACCACTTTCTTTGTATTAACATAGTGTCAATAACGGTTGTAGTCAGGAGGTGCCCATGAGCGATATCCTCGACGAGAAACGCCCCACCCGTGGCGATGCTCGGCGCGACGCCATCGTGCAAGCCGCGCGCAAGGTGTGTCTGGAAAAAGGCTTCTCCAAAATCACCGTTTCCGATATCGCAAGCGAAGTCGGTATGACGCGTTCGCTGTTCTACCACTACTTCGAAGACAAGGAAGCCGTAGCCGACGCAGTACTCGATGACGTCATCGACGAAATCCTCACCACGTTGAAGCAGTGGAACCAAGCGCGCGAAACAGGCAACGTGAACAAGGCATTAGACGACATCGTGCATGTGCTCCGCTCCCTGATCGCCGACGAGAGCCCCTTCTCAAACCGTATGATCCAAGATGGCAACGCCGAGCTGTATATCAAGTTCATTGACCGCGCGGCGGACCGTATTGCCGACTACATTGCCCAGACCACCGTACGTGATTTCGAGCAGATGCATGGTCTGCCAATCACCAACGTCCATGAGACGTTCTTCACGCTAATCGTGGGGCTTATCTCGCTGGTTCGCTCGCATCCGAACATCAGCGACCGAACCATCAAAGAGGTCATGGCGCAGACGCTGCATATCGAAAGCTA
>JAIJEI010000011.1 GCA_022739095.1 Bifidobacterium sp. | reverse complement strand
CCGGATCCCGACAGCATCGTGCTGTTTGGCGACAGCGCGGGCGGCAATCTTGCGGCCGCCGTCTCGCTCATGGCCCGCGACCGCGGCGAGTTCATGCCGCGCACGCAGATGCTGCTTTACCCGGTGGTTGGCAACGACTACAATCCCGAGACCAGCCCGTTCGAATCGGTGCGGACCAACGGCACCGACTACATCCTCACCGCACAGGACATGGCCGACTACATCGACATGTACCGCTCGTCCGTGGCCGACCTGACCAATCCGTACTTCGCGCCGATGACCGCGCACGACCTGAGCAATCAGCCGCGCACGCTGGTGTTGTCCGCCGAATACTGCCCGCTCAGAGACGAGGACGAAGCGTACGCCCGTCGTCTGCAATTGGTGAACGACAATGCCTCCTGTTACCGGATTCACGATGGCATCCACGGCTACCTGCTCAACACGTCGGCTGTGGGACTGGTGGCCACCACCTATCGAATCATCGAGCATTTCCTCGACGGCACACCGCTGGAACCGGCTCCCGGCACCGGCACCACCGCCAACGCATCGGAGGGAGGCGACGCATGGCAAGACGTACTTGGTACCGACTAGACAACATCGGCAAGTTCTACTCCTCCCAGGCCGGCCGCTCCTCGCAGACCGTGTTCCGCTATTCGGCCGAGCTGACGGACGATATCGACCCGGACATCCTGCAGCACGCGCTCGACCATGCCATCGCCCAGTTCCCGAGCTTCAACGTGCACCTGCTCAACGGCATGTTCTGGCATTACCTCGAACAGTCGGACGGCCGGCCGCTGGTGGAGCCGGAACATCTGCCGATATGCTCGCGCCTGCATTACGGGCCCAAAAGCATGCTGTTCCGCGTGAGCTATTTCCGCAATCGTGTCAATCTTGAGGTCTCGCACATCATTTCGGACGGTCGCGGCGCCATCAACCTGTTCAAGTCACTGTTGCACGCCTACATTGCCGAGCGGTACGACGTGCCGGGCGTGCCTTCGGATTACGACGGCTCGGACAGTGACAAAGCCGAAAACAGCTTCGACAAATACTACGAGAAAGACAAGGCCGGTGCCGCGCCCGGCACGAAGATCTACCGGCTGGCCGGCCCTATCGACCGGGCCGCGCCCACGTTCATGGAATATCACGTCAGCGCCAGCAAGGTGCTTGGTGCAGCACATCAGTGCGGAGTGAGCCTTACCTCCTACCTCATCGCCGCGATACTGTGCGCGATTCGCGACGTCATGCCCTCGCGCGCCCGCAATCGCGCGATTCGCGTGGATATTCCGGTTGACTTGCGCGCCTTCTTCAGGTCGGAGACCGTGCGCAACTTCTACGGCATGACGTACGTGGCGTACACGCCGGCCGATATCGAAGCCGATGAGGACTCCGCGAAAACTTCCGCAACGAGCCCAGACGCGACCGGCGACGGTCAGCAGTCCGCCGCCCGCACCGCGCACGGCAACAGTATGGGCGGATTGCTGACCGATGAGCCGTTGGCTGACATCGCCCGCCATGTGCAGGAGCAGCTCGGCCATGCCACCAGACGCGAGCGCGTCGAGTCGCATATGAACCGCATGATCGCACTGGAAAAGAATCCGGCGCTGCGTCTCGCGCCCTCCCCTGCCAAGGACTGGGTGCTGGAGCTGGCCCGGTTCATCGCCGACCGCGAGACCACGACCACCGTCTCGAACCTTGGCCGCGTCACCTTGGATGAACGACTCGCGCGCCATGTGCGTTCGGTGAGCTTCCTCACCACACCGGCCAGCCTGAATTTCACGGTCTGCTCGTTCGGCGACGACCTGAGCATCGGCATCTCCACCATCTACCCTGATCTGAACGTCATCAAGAACCTGTGCCGGATTCTCGCCGCGCAGGGCATCAGCGGCCGTATGAACATCGCTGGCGTGCATGTGGAGAAAGGAGCGTCGGCATGAAGCATTGCGATGCCTGCAACGTTGATTTCACCGGTAACATGGTCCGCTGCCCGCTTTGCCAGAATGAACTGGCCGGCGAATCGGCGCCTGCCGCTTTTCCCGCGCAACAGATCTATCTGCGGCCGCGACGATTGGCCGTCCAGATCCTGACTTTCGTGGCCGGAACGGACTTGCTGCTGCTCGTATTCTTTAGCTACCTGTTCTCTTGGCCGGTGCCGATCGTGTCTGCTTCGGCGGCCGCATTGGTGATTAGCGTACTGTTCATCAACAGTGCGATTCTGCACGCACCACGACCTCTGCGTATCATGTTCCGCTATTTCTATATCATGCTGGCGATTGCACTGATATGGTTCGCGGCCACGGGGAGCCATATCGTCACGATGTTCGTCATACCGATCACGTGTCTGGTTTCGCTGGTCTTTGACGTGGTACTGCTGATCGTGCTGCGGGCCAAGGCCATCGACCAATACGCCAAGTATCTGGCATTCGACATTATCACCGGTCTGCTGCCGCTGACGTTCATTCCGCTCGGCTGGGCTCCGTGGGATGTGCTGGTCGTGATCAGCGCACTGGTATCCCTGCTGGTGCTGCTCGGCCTGCTTGTGTTCGCCCGCCGGCAGCTGTTCTCGGAATTCGGCAAACAGTTCTCGGCCTAGGATGGGAACCATGAGCGAACATGTGGAACACGGGTTCGGGCCGGTGTGGGATGGTGAGTCCCGGGTTTTGATTCTGGGATCGATGCCGAGCCCGAAATCCCGGGCGGCGTCGTTCTACTACATGCATCCACAGAACCGGTTCTGGCCGGTAATGCAGGCGCTGTTCGCGGACCCGGACGATGCCGCCGATGTTGCAGGCGATACCCCCGAATCACGCCGCGCGTTTGCTCTGCGCCACCACCTCGCATTATGGGATGTCATCGCCTCCTGCGATATCACCGGTGCCAGCGATGCCAGCATCCGCAACGCCGTGCCCAACGATCTGACACCGATTCTGCGCGGCGCTCCAATCGCCCACATCTTCACCACCGGCGCGAAATCAGCCCAACTCTACCGCAAACTTATCGAGCCGCGCCTGACCGAAGCCGGTATCACCATCGGCATGACCCAACTGCCCTCCACCAGCCCGGCCAACGCCTCAATGCGTTTGCCGGACCTTATCACCGCCTATCGCGAAGCTTTTCAAACTCATATATCAGCAGTTATTGATTGCTAGCAAATTGGTCACGGGACCACAACCGGCGCGTCGCGGTAGCCGCCAATTTGCGTTCAAGTGGGGTTGAACTGTTTTAACCGAATTGTTGGCGTTCACGGCCGGCCATGAAGAGACGGCGGTGACGATTGATTTATCAAGGAGCACACATGAAGTATCGCAGCGTTGGCAAGTCGGTACTGAAGATCAGCGAGGTCGCGCTGGGCAGCTGGGTCACGGGACCTGGTCTCCCAAGGCAAGATCCTGCACTATGGCGTTTCCGAGGAGTGGGGTTCGGCCCGCCTTGAAGAGGCCCAGCGCATCGTCGACCGCTACAACCTGTACCCGATTACCGTGCTCCAGCCGCAGTATAACCTGAGCGATCGTTACATCGAGCATGAGATCATGGGCACCTGCCGCAAGCTCGGCACGAACCTGCCGGTGCTTTCCATGGCGTGGATCCTGCAGCACCCGGGGATCAGCTGTGTGATCGCCGGCGCCTCCAAGCCCAGCCAGCTGGAGAACAACATGAAGGCCGCGGGCTTTGTGATTCCGGCTGATGCGATGGCAGAAATCGACAAGATCACTGGCTTCCACCGCTTTGAGCGTCACGTGGGCTGACGAATCTGAGACTTCCTCCAACGGGAGCGATTGTTAAGCGCCGAAATCGGTATCGCCTTGGGCTTCAGCTTGGGCGATGGCGGTTTCGGCGTTTTTCGCTGTTTGCTCGATGACTTGGTTGTAGCCGGTCAGGGCCGCGAACGGCATGAACTGGGCGGCCCGCTGATGGCGGGACATGTGCGGGTGTTTGCGCGACTGGTGATGCGGCAGATTGATGATGTCGTCGTATGCACGGGTCTCTTGCAGGGTCATGCGCGATGGCCTCCGATCTGGCGGTTGCGGTCCTGACCGGTGGCACCGTCTTCCATATCCATGGCTTTGATGACGGCGTTGCGGCCGAATTTACGTTTCACATCCAGCAGCGCACGCTGGATATCATGCTCTCCATCTTTTTCGCTGGTGGAATCGGATCCATACGATTGGGCCTCGTCATCACCGAACAAGTCGAGCTGTTCATAGCGTTTGCCTGCGGCCAGCTCCTCCGGAGTGGCCACATCATCGGCGATGACGGTCAACCGCCTCACGAGCAGGCGTGAATCCGCAATGCGCTCGTACAGCATCGTCATGGCCTCACGGATACGTGCCGACGACGAGGTGAAATCACCCAAACCAATCGACCCGACGGCGGGTTTGGGCACCTTGCGCCCAAATCGGTCGATGGTCACCGGCCCTTGATAGCTTTTCGCTGCCCGCTCATCGGCACGTTTCATCGCATAATCGGCGCACGAATCGAGCTTTGATGAATCAAGACTGCCGATGTCATAGCCGACGGCGAGCGTCAGTCGGTTTGTCAGCACGCTTTTATCGACCAGATCGAGGGCCAGCGCATCGGCCATCTCCTTGGTGATCAGCCGGGCCGTGGCATAGTCGGCGGGGCCGGTGAGCACCTGCCCACTGCTAATGCTGTGCGCATCTGGCTCATAGGATTGGATATCCGCGATTTCGCACGGCTCCCAGCCCCACGCATGGTCGATGAGCAGTTCGGCATTGACACCGAACATGCGGTAGAGCAGATCCTCGTTGTAATAATCCGAGGCGCGCCCCACCGAGCATCGGGCGATATCGCCCATGGTCATCAGTCCGGCATGCTCGAGCTTCTTGGCATAGCCGCGCCCAACCCGCCAAAAATCGGTGAGCGGACGATGATCCCAAAGCAGCCGACGATATGACATTTCATTCAGTTCGGCCACGCGCACGCCGTCCTCGTCGGCGGACATATGTTTGGCCACAATGTCCATCGCGACTTTTGCCAGATACATATTGGAGCCGATGCCGGCAGTGGCGGTGATGCCGGTGGCGTCAAGAATCTCACGCACGATGGTTCGTGACATCGCATGCGGCGTCATGTTCAACGCACGCAGATACGGAGTGGCATCGATGAACACCTCGTCAATCGAGTACACATGGATGTGTTCGGGCGCGGCGTATTTGAGGTAAATGCCGTAGATTTTCCCGCTGACTTCCAGATAATGCGCCATGCGCGGCTTGGCGATGACCATCGAGGCCTTGAGTCTCGGCGAGCGTTCCAAATCGCGCACATCACAGGACTCCCCGATCAATCGACCGCCGGGAGCATGGACCGCGCGCTCGATGTTGACTCCATTCAGGCGCTGCTTCACCTCGAAGAGCCGCGCACGACCGGGAATGCCATAGTTCTTCAGCGAAGGTGAGACCGCCAAACATATTGTCTTATCGGTGCGGGCTTCATCGGCCACCACCAGATGCGTGGTCAACGGGTCAAGCCCACGCGCCGCACACTCCACCGAGGCATAGAAGGACTTGAGATCAATGGCAATATAGGTATGCTCGCGTTGCGTCGATACCGTTCCGCCGCCCATCGCCATCACCTCCTTACCACCGCTGGCCCGACCAGCATATCAACACAGTCGAACATTTGTACGATACAACATGCCTGTTCGAAGCTGCCGAAGTCGACGCACGCAACGCGCCCAAGCACGCTCTTCACCCACACCACACGCGCAGCGGCAGAGCAGCGGCATGCATGCGTACCATGGGGAATATGACGAAAAGCATTACGGCAGACAGCGATTTTGCGGCGTGGGCGGCAGCCCGATCCCAGAAAACGAATCGATCACTGGCAGGAGCCCGACTCGCGATTCCGGAGCCGCAGAAGCATGCCGAAATCAAGTCTCAGGCCCAGCAATGGGGCATGACCGTCGAAGATGCCACGATGACCGACAGGCACAGCGAGGAATTCCTATGTGACGGCACACAAAGCATTGATTCCATTGCCGACATGCGCACGGCAAGTGGGCTGGAGGCAATGGAGTACGCGGAACAGCACATGCCGGTATTACGCGACACCATGGATGACCTCACCACCCGCGTCGATTTCTCAGGCATTCGTATTGCCGTCTGCCTGATACTGGAGCCAAAAACCGCGATTCTGCTGCGCAAGCTTAAGGCCGCCGGCGCAATCGTCGGCGTATATTGCGGCCCGGATTCCACGGATCCCCGAGTGGCGGAACAGCTGCGCCGGGAAGGCATCACGGTCGAATCCAGCCGAGCCTGGACCGCAGAACAGGCGCACGAGGCAGCCCTGCGCCTGCTGGACAAGATACAGCCGAACATCATCATCGACGATGGCGCCAGCTTCGCCCGTCTCGCCTCACTCGAACGCCCCGAACTCACGGCGAACCTCATTGGAGTGGCCGAGGAAACGACCAGTGGCGTACGCGCGTTCCAGCAGATGCAGGAAGCGGGAGCCCTCACCTACCCAGTCGTAGCCGTTAACGACAGTGTGCTGAAAACCGGATTCGACAACGCCCACGGCACCGGGGAGACATGCGTGACCACCATGCAGCGCATTCTCGGCGAGCATGCATTCGACGGCAAGAACGTCACCGTCATCGGCTACGGCCCGGTCGGCCGAGGCTTCGCACGGCGTATTCGCGCGCTTGGCGCCGAAGTCACCATCTGCGATATCGATCCAGTGGCTTCACTCAAAGCGGTGTTCGACGGCTTCGCCGCACAAGACATTGACGAGGCACTCCCTTGCGCGGATATGGTGGTGTCCGCCACTGGCGTGAGACATACGGTCACACTTGAGCACATGCGCGCAATGCACGAGGGCGCGGCGCTCGCAGTGATCGGCGGCATCGCCAACGAAATCGCCTTGGACGAGGTAAGCGACTTCACCCCACAGGTCAACAGGGACACCGTGCAACTCAATGTTCCCGACGGACCAACGCTCACGCTAATCGCCGACGGCGACGGCGTGAACTACACGGTGGGAGGCGGCAATCCAATCGAGATCATGGATCTGAGCTTCGCCGTACAGGCCAGCGCCGTCGCATATCTTCTGGAACATCGAGGCACACTGGATCACACGCTTATCAGACTTGACGCAGCAACCGACCAGCGCATCGCCGCCAGCGCGCTCAAGACGCGCGGATACCGAGCCAGCCATGCCGTGGCGGACAACGGCTACGATTGGCGACTGACCAGATTCGCGGAAAACGACCGAGAGAACGCCGACCGATAGCCATAGACACGGCACCGAACACAACGCAGCGAGGAGAATATGACCGACAACACCTGGCCGACCGTCGATACCGAACTTATCGATGATGTGACACTGTATTCCGCCAAACTCATCATCCCCGTGACGGGCCCCGTCATCATCGATGGCGCAGTTGCCATCCATGGCGACCGCGTGGTTCATGTAGGTAAACGCCGCTGGGTGCTGGAGGCGCTGAAGCAGGAAATGACGGCTCACGGCACCATCCGTGAACGGCATTGGGATGGGGTGCTCACCCCCGGATTGATCAATGCGCACACTCATCTGCAGTACAGCGGCATGGTGCAGGTCGGACAAGGCACCTACGATCGGTTCCGCGCCTGGGAACTGGCATTCAACGAGGTGTACGCCGAGGCGCAGAAGACCCAGCCATGGAAGCAGTGGGCCGAGGACGGCGCTCGCCAGATGGTCGAATCGGGAACGACGGCCGCCGCAGACATCGTCACCGATTTGGACGCCGCCGGCGCACTGGCTTCGCAGGGCATGCACGGCATCGCTTATTGGGAGGTAATGGGCTGGCACAACGACGAATGGATGGAGAAGGGCCGCACCGAGCTCATTCGGCAGTTGCGCCGGATGAACGAGGAGCAGCTGCCGAACCTCGGCATCAGCCCGCATGCTCCGTATACGCTGGAGTCCGAACCGTTCGTTGATCTTCCAGACATTGCTCGTCAGCTGAACATGCGACTGCATATCCATCTGGCGGAGACCCCGCTCGAGGCCGGCACTTATCCGCCGGTGCTCACCACTTATTCGGCGGCCGACTGGCGTGACCACGATTGGGAAAGCTACCGGCAGCTCAAGGACGTGGGCAAAGGTGCCTCCGCCATCCAGTTCGTCGATCAGCTTGGCTCGCTTGGCCCGGATGTGCACATTGCACACGGCGTGTGGGCCAATGGCGAGGATCGGCGTATTCTACGTCAGCGCGGCGTGGGCGTGGCCTTGTGCCCCCGATCGAATCGCATTACCAACACCGGCAAAGATGCACCGGTGCGCGAATACCTCGAGGAAGGCAATCTGGTAAGCGTGGGCACCGATTCGCTCTCCAGCACGCCGACCCTCGATCTGCTTGATGACGTGTCGATGCTTTACGACCTGGCCCGCGAACAAGGCTATGCCAGCGACGATCTGACACATCGCCTGATTCGTATGATGACGCTGGGCGGCGCCGCCTCCATGGGCATGCACGTGGGCCGCAACCGCATTGGACAAATCAACGCGGGCGCATTGGCTGATTTCGCGTTCTTCGACATCCCCGTCGACACATCATCTCCGGCCGGCATCGAAGAAACGCTGGAAACACTGGTGAAGCACGGCGCAGGCACGAACCGAGCCACGGTGATATCCGGGCGCGAAGCCTACAACAACGCCTGGTGACACCGCTGACCTGACCTGATATCAAGAAGCCAAAAACCAGCAAACCCGCCAAGAACAGGAGATCTTATTATGAGCGTCGCTTTGCGAGACATGAGTCCATACGCCCGGTCCATAGTGGAACGCCTTGGACTGGAAGCCCACCCCGAAGGCGGCTGGTACACGCGTGACTGGCAATCCCCGCACACGGATGAGGCCTCAAGCCGACCGCTATCGTCACTGATTTACTTCCTGCTGCCTGAGGGAGATGCCAGCGCCTGGCATAAGGTCGATGCGGATGAGGTCTGGCTGTGGCATGGCCCGGCATCGGTCAAGCTGGAGCTCGGCGGCAGCGGCGAGACTCCGGAATCCGACGAATCCAAGCGAACCGTAATCACCCTGGGTTCCGGCATCACCACCGATCAGGCCGACGTAACCGTATCGGGACATGCGGTCGTACCGGCTGGCGTCTGGCAGCGCACAGTGCCAGGCCAGGGCGATGCGCTGGTCTCCTGTGTGGTCAGTCCGGGATTCGTATTCGACGGCTTCACACTCGAACAGTGAACGCCATCTCGGCTCTGCGCCAATATGAGATTCCGTTCGCTTACGCGCCAGATTGCGCGGCTCTGGCCGGCCATAAGCAATGGCGATAACCAGCATCGAAAATATCGCTGTTGTAACCCAATAGCCATACAATTGGCGCGCATGCATCAAGCACGGCTTTGAACCGTGTGCATGACGAACACTTGAGGAGAGGAAACCCATGTTCAATAAGCAACACATCGTCCGTACCATTGCGGCCACCGCCAGCATCCTGGCTCTGTCGTTCACCGCAGCCTGCGGTTCCGGCCAGTCCACCGCATCCAATTCCACCGATTCGAACGACATCACCCAGCAGACGTACAAGCCGGGCAAGCTGACCATCGCCACCGGACAGCCGGCCTACGAGCCGTGGGTTATGAACGACAAGCCGGAAAGCGGTGAGGGCTACGAGGCGGCCGTCGCCTACGCAGTGGCCGACAAGCTCGGTTTCAAGAAGAGCGACGTGGTGTGGACCCGCACCGCATTCGACACCGCCATCGCTCCCGGCGCCAAGGACTGGGATCTCAACATCCAGCAGTTCGGCATCACCGACGAGCGCAAGAAGGCCGTTGACTTCTCGTCCAGCTACTACAACGACAGCCAGTCCGTCGTGGTCAAGAAAGACAGCAAGTTCGCCAACGCCACCAAGGTATCCGATCTGAAGGATGCGACCGTGGGCGTCATGGTCGGTACCCTTGCCTACGACTACGCCAAGGCGAACATCAAAGACGACATCCAGACGTTCAATGATGATGCCGCACTGGCTCAGGCACTTGATGCCGGTCAGATCGACGCACTGGTCACCAGCACCGTGGAATGCGTGTACATGGTGCAGTCCGAGCAGGTCAAGGACGCCAAGGTGCTCGGCCGTCTGCCTGGCTCCGAAGACAAGAGCGGCATGGGCATCGTGCTGCCGAAGGATTCCAAGCTGACTGCAGCCGTGACCAAGGCAGTGGATGACCTGAACGCCGACGGCACCATCAAGAAGCTTCAGGACAAGTGGCTGGCCGAGTACACCACCGACCTGACCGGACTGAAGAAGTAAGTGGAGTAGGCTTACATCATAAGGTCACAACACCTTGGCCGGGCGCTGCGGGAATTTTCCTGTGGCACCCGGCCATTCCGGCATTCAGGAAGCGAGCGACATTCATCACATGACCGCAGCACCAACCGAAACCAGGCAGCACAATGCCCCTGACGGACACGAGGTAAGTCAGGTCGAGCTCGAACGACGCCAATATCGTGTTCATCAGCAAATTCAATCGACGATTACCAGTCTGATCAGCACCATTGTGTTCGTGGTGGTCATCGTCATCGGTCTGAAGCTCTCCCCCGGCTGGCCACGAGTCAAGGAGACCTTCTTCTCCGGCGAATACTTCGTCAAATCGTTTCCCCATGTGCTTGACGGCCTATGGCTTAACATCCGCGTTCTGCTCGTCGCAGTGGTCGGCGTGGCGATTCTGAGCACGCTGATCGCGCTGGTGCGCACCAGCCGCTCCCCTATTCTGTTCCCGCTGCGTATCCTGGCATTGATCTACACGACTGTGATGCGCGGCGTGCCTATTATCGTCGTGCTGTATCTAATCGGTTTCGGTATTCCCGGCCTAGGCTTGTTCGGCCGTATCGATCCCTCGGTACTCGGCACCATTGCAGTGGTAATGGGATACAGCGCCTACGTCTCCGAGGTGCTGCGTGCCGGTTTTAACGACGTACATCCTTCTCAGCGAGCCTCGGCCCGCTCGTTGGGCCTGACCTCCGGCCAGACGACCCGACTGATCGTCATTCCTCAGGCATTGCGCAAAGTGGCGCCCGCGCTGATGAATGACTTCATCTCCATGCAAAAGGACGTCGGCCTGATTTCCGTGCTGGGTGCGGTGGATGCCGTGCGCGCCGCGCAGATCGACGTGGCCAGCACCTACAACTTCACGCCGTATGTGGTCGCCAGCCTGCTGTTCATCCTGATGAGCGTGCCGTTCATCCTGCTGAACGACTGGTACACGGAACGTCTGCGTAAGCGCGAACTCAGCGGAGGAACGGTATGAGCGAAATGACCAATATCACCACCGAGACGAGTGACTCCCCCGTGAGCAACAAGATGGTGCTGCGTCTTGATGACGTGCGCAAATCCTTTGGAAACACGCAGGTGCTGCGTGGTATTTCCTTTGACATTCACCAGCATGAGGTGGTGGCCTTGCTGGGACCGTCCGGTTCGGGCAAATCCACATTGATGAAATGCGTCAACCTGCTTGATCAGGTCGATGACGGCCAGATTTGGCTGGGCAATACCGATATCACCGACCCGCGTGCCGACCAGGACAAGATTCGCGCACGTATCGGCGTGGTGTTTCAGCAGTTCAACCTCTTCCCCCACATGTCGGTGCTCAGGAACGTGACCCTTGCCGCAATCAAGGTTCACCACTGGAGCAAGGATCGCGCCGAAACCCGCGCTATGGAACTGCTCGAACGCATCGGCATGCGCGACAAGGCCAGCGCCTACCCCGACCAGCTCTCTGGCGGCCAGCAGCAGCGCGTGGCGATTGCGCGCGCACTGATGACCGACCCGGAACTGCTGCTGCTTGACGAGATCACGTCTGCTCTTGATCCGATGCTGGTCGGCGAAGTGCTCAACATGGTTGCCGAGTTAAAGGCCCAAGGCACCACAATCCTCATGGCCACGCACGAGATGAGCTTCGCCCACGACGCGGCCGACCGCATCGTACTGCTCCGTCACGGCGTCATCGCCGAGAACGGCACGCCCGCCGAGGTGATGGACGAGTCTCAGGATCCCGAGACCATCGAGTTCTTTAGCCATTTCAGGCACTGAGCCGTAGCATAGGAATCGCTGAGGGGGCGTTCTGATCGAACTGTCCCCTCGCCTGCAACAGCCTCATTGACCTCATAATCGACAGCTAAAACAGGCTCTGCATCTTCTGAAAAAAACAATTTTTTCATCACTCAACTCGATCATTGACTTCCCTTTCCCTGCAGCCGCATCACAATCCCCACAACACGCGATGTAGCCGCCGATTGGTAGGGTTGACAGATAGTTAATCCCCTGTTTGAAAAAGGAGCTTTGGCTTGTCGGCTGAACTCGAAGACATTCACGAGGAATGTGGCATCTTCGGCGTGTGGGGCCACCCTGACGCCGCCCGTCTCACCTATTTCGGCCTGCACGCGCTGCAGCATCGCGGTCAGGAAGGCGCCGGTATCGTCTCTAACGACAACGGCCATCTGACCGGCCATCGCGGACTCGGCCTGCTCACCCAGGTGTTCAGCGGCGAGCGCGAAATCGGACGACTCAAGGGCGACCGCGCCATCGGCCACGTGCGTTACGCCACGTCCGGCTCGGGCACCACGGACAACATCCAGCCGTTCATCTTCCGCTTCCATGACGGCGACGTGGCTCTGTGCCATAACGGCAACCTGACGAACTGCCCGTCACTGCGCCGCAAGCTGGAAGACGAGGGCGCGATCTTCCACTCGAACTCCGACACCGAAGTGCTTATGCACCTCATCCGCCGCTCCCTGCAACGCACCTTTATGGACAAGCTCAAGGAAGCGCTCAACACCGTGCACGGCGGCTTCGCCTACCTGCTCATGACCGAGAACGCCATGATCGGCGCGCTCGATCCGAACGGCTTCCGTCCGCTCTCCCTCGGCAAGATGAAAAACGGTGCCTACGTACTCGCCTCCGAGACCTGCGCCCTCGACGTGGTCGGTGCCGAGCTAGTACGCAACATCCGCCCCGGTGAGATCGTAGTGGTCGACGAGCACGGCTACAAGATTGTCCAGTACACCAACAACACGCAGCTGGCCATCTGCTCGATGGAGTACATCTACTTCGCCCGCCCGGATTCCGACATCTACGGTGTCAACGTGCATTCCGCCCGCAAGCGTATGGGCGCACGTCTGGCTCAGGAGTCGCCGGTCGAGGCCGATATGGTCATCGGCGTGCCGAACTCCTCCCTGTCCGCGGCCTCCGGCTACGCGGAAGCGGCCGGTTTGCCCAATGAGATGGGTCTGATCAAGAACCAGTACGTGGCCCGCACGTTCATCCAGCCCACACAGGAACTGCGTGAGCAGGGCGTGCGCATGAAGCTGTCCGCCGTGCGCGGCGTGGTCAAGGGCAAGCGCGTGGTCGTCATCGATGATTCGATCGTGCGTGGCACCACCTCCAAACGCATCGTGCAGCTGCTGCGCGAAGCCGGCGCCGCCGAAGTACACATGCGTATCAGCTCGCCGCCGCTTAAGTACCCGTGCTTCTACGGCATCGACATCTCCACCACCAAGGAGCTCATCGCCGCCAAGATGAACGTGGAGGAGATCCGCGACTATATTGGCGCCGATTCGCTGGCTTACCTGTCGCTTGACGGTCTGGTTGAGTCGATTGGCCTGAACGCCGATGCCCCGTACGGTGGCCTGTGCGTCGCCTACTTCAACGGCGACTACCCCACCGCGCTCGATGATTACAAGGCCGGCTTCCTGAAGTCTCTCACGCCCGAGGATCGCGTGCGGCTGCCTGAATTCGCGCTGTACAAGAGCAAGTACGTCGGCAACGAGTACAACACCGTGCAGCCGGAAGCCGAGTAACTCACCACCAATCCACTCAATAACAATTCTTTGAATCAGAGGCGCTTGCCTCCCCTCAGTCGGCTTTGCCGACAGCTCCCCTCCAGAGGGGAGCCAGAATAAGTAGAAAGGCCAACCAAATGCCAAAAGCATATGAGAACGCCGGCGTGAGCGTCGAAGCCGGGTACGAAGTCGTCAAGCGCATCAAGTCGCACGTGGCCCGCACGAACCGCCCCGGCGTGGTCGGCGGCATCGGCGGCTTCGGCGGCCTGTTCGACCTGGCCTCCCTGGGCTACAAGGAGCCGGTCCTCATCTCCGGCACCGACGGCGTGGGCACCAAGCTCATGGTCGCCAAGCTGGCCAATAAGCACGACACCATCGGCATCGACTGCGTGGCCATGTGCGTCAACGACATCGCCGCCCAAGGTGCCGAGCCGCTGTTCTTCCTCGATTACATCGCCTGCGGCAAGAACGACCCGGCCCTGCTTGAGCAGGTCGTGGCCGGTGTGGCCGACGGTTGCGTGCAGGCCGGCTCCGCCTTGGTCGGCGGTGAGACCGCTGAAATGCCGGGCATGTACGACGAGGACGAGTACGATCTGGCTGGTTTCTCGGTCGGCGTTGCCGAAAAGTCCGCCATTGTGGACGGTTCCACCATCATTGAGGGCGACGTGCTTATCGGTCTGCCTTCCACCGGCGTGCACTCCAACGGCTTCTCCCTGGTGCGCAAGGCCCTGTTCGAGCAGTCTGGTTACACCGTGGACACCAAGCTCGACGAGTTGGGCGGCGAAAAGCTCGGCGACGTGCTGCTCACCCCCACCAAGATCTACGTCAAGGCCCTCTCCCCGCTGTTCAAGGCTGGCGCGGTCAAGGGCGTGGCCCACATCACCGGCGGCGGCTTCATCGAGAACATCCCACGCATGATTTCGGACGGCCTGGCCGCCGAGATCGAGCTCGGCACCTGGCCTGTGCTCCCGATCTTCGACGTGCTGGAGAAGGCCGGCAACATCGATCACAAGGAGATGTACAACATCTTCAACATGGGCATCGGTATGGTGCTGGCCGTCGACCCCGCCCGCAAGGACGAGGCGCTGAAGCTGCTCGCCGACAACAACGAGTCCGCCTACGTGCTCGGCCAGATCGCCGCTGACACCACCGGCACGCAAATCGTACTGAAGTAACTCGCTTTCCGCAGGAAAGGAACAACATGGGTCAGAAAGTATTGGTCATCGGCTCCGGTGCGCGTGAGCACACCATTGCCTACACGCTGCTCAAGGCACCGAGCATTGACGAAGTCACCGTGGCGCCCGGCAACCCGGGCATGCTCAAGGACGGCATCCATACCACGCAGCTGAGCCAGTCGAACCACGCCGCACTTATCGAATTCGTGAAGAACAATGGCTATGACTGGGTGTTCGTAGGCCCGGAAGTCCCGCTGATCGAAGGCATCGTGGACGATTTCGCCGCCGTCGGCATCAAGGCGTTCGGCCCGTCCAAGGCCGCCGCCCAGATCGAAGGCTCCAAGGACTTCGGCAAGCAGCTCATGGACCGCCACAACATCCCGACCGCCCACTACCAGACCTTCATCGACCTGGAGATGGCGCAGGACTACGTGCACGAGCACGGCGCCCCGATCGTCATCAAGGCCGACGGTCTGGCCGCCGGCAAGGGCGTGACCGTGGCCATGGACGAGCACACCGCCCAGCGCGCGCTTGAAGACATCTTCATCGATCATCGCTTCGGCACCGCCGGCACCAAGGTCGTTATCGAGGACTTCCTTGACGGCCAGGAATTCTCCCTGATGAGCTTCGTCAACGGCACTGATTTCTGGCCGATGCCGATCTCCCAGGATCACAAGCGCGCCCACGATGGCGACGAAGGCCCGAACACCGGCGGCATGGGTGCCTACAGCCCGGTGCCGCAGATTCCGCAGTCTGTGATTGACGAGGCCATCGAGAAAATCGTGCGCCCCACCGTCGAAGGCATGGCCGAGGAAGGCACGCCGTTCACCGGCATCCTGTACGTCGGCCTGATCGCCACCGCCGACGGCCCGAAGGTCATCGAATTCAACGCTCGTTTCGGCGACCCGGAAACCGAAGTCGTGCTTCCGAAGCTCACCTCCGACCTCGGTGCCGGCATCTCCGCCATTCTCGACGGCAAGACCCCCGAATTCACCTGGGATGAGTCCAACGCCACCCTCGGCGTGGTCATCGCCTCCAACGGCTACCCGGAGAACGTCATCAAGGGTGCCCGTGTGCCCGAGATCGAAGTCGACGAGGATTCGCACGTCTACTACGCTGGCGTCACCTCCGACGACAAGGGTGGCCTCATCGCCAACTCCGGTCGCGTCCTGCTCGTCGAAACCTCCGCCCCGGACATCAAGTCCGCCCAGGACAAGGTTTACGCGATCATCGACAAGCTCGAGCTGCGCGGACTGTTCTATCGCCACGACATCGGCTTCAAAGCCCTGAACGTGGGATGATGCGTGCGTTAGCTGCGTTACGGAAGACTCGACGTACCTTCGTCTTCCGCGCCTTGCTACCGCACGCATCATCCCACGTTCAGCAAGCCGAAGTGGCAGAAGCGGCGCATCTGCCACGTATTTTTTTGGCCCGGTAGACATGTCAACTGATTGATGTGGCTACCGAGCCAGATTATTCTGTCCCGGTAGCCGATTTCGGCTCTTTTTCGCAAACCAGGACAGCTGGACACCCCGAATATAGGAATATCTGGAATTCCCTTCCATGCGAAACCGCACTATTCCGCCATTTTCGTAATACGCGGACGATACTTTCGGCGTCAGTTTTGTCCCGGTAAGCAAAAATGACCCGAAATAAAATACCAGGACAGAAAAATCTGGCCCGGTACACGAATCAATCGATTGACGTAATTACCGGGACAGCGAACGTCACTATGACAACGCCATCACCCAATATCAGCGAGCGATATCACGCTAGCTGAATTTGGCGATGATGTTGAACAGTTTGGCCTTGGCTTCATTAAAGGGCGGGTACACGAGGCGCAGAGTATCGGGGAACTGCGGCTTGGTGACCACGGCTTTGACGTGGCTGAAGGTAAGGAAGCCTGCTTTGCCGTGGTAGGCGCCGATGCCGGACACGCCCACGCCACCGAACGGCAGTCGGCTGGACAGCAGGTGGCCCAACGGCAGCGAATATCCCAAGGCACCGGAACTGGTCTGACGTTCAAAAGCCAGTCGAACCTCGTGATCGCGAGAGAACACGTACGCAGCCAGCGGTCGAGGGCGCTTGTTGATGAATCGGATTGCGGACTCGGCATCCTCGACCACCAGAATCGGCAAAATCGGGCCGAAAATCTCCTCCCCCATCACCGGCGTATCTGGCGATGTACCGTACAGCACGGTGGGCGCGATATATCGGGCGGCGCGATCGACTTTGCCGCCGCAAACGATTCGCCCAGCCGGATCGAATACGCCGGGCACCTTGTGAATTTCGTTCGGCTCAACAGCGGCCAAGGTAGTCGCATCACTATCAGCGGCTGCTGCATTCGAACCGGCCGCCGGCTTCGCCGCATTATTCGTGCTACCGGTGCCACCACCGGCCGCCTCCCCCGCGCCTCCGTGTCCGGCGGCCACGGCATTGAAGCGCCGCCCAACCATATCCATGGCCGCGCCTACCGCCGATGCCACCTGCACCAGCGGCGAGCTCGGCTCCTCAGGCGGCACGGTGCCGACCGGCAATAGCTTGCACAGTCGTTCAAAATGACGGTCGTTGATAATACGACCAAAATCAGGCGAGGCCTTCGGATCCTCGCCATAGAACTCGGTGATGGCCACGGCGATGCGCTCGGCCAGCGCTTCGGCCACGTCCGGCGTGGCGAGCACGTAGTCGGGTGCCACGCAGGTCTGTCCGGCATTGGTGAACTTGCCCCATGCGATACGTCGTGCGGCCACATTGATATCCGCCGTACGGTCCACGAAGCACGGTGATTTGCCGCCAAGTTCCAACGTAACCGGCGTCAGGTGCTTGGCCGCCGCCCGCATGACGATTTTGCCGACGTGGCCGCCGCCGGTGTAGAAGATATGGTTGAACGGACATTTCAGCAGTTCGCCGGTTTCCTTGGGCCCGCCTTCGACCACGCGCACGGCCTCGGGGTCAAGATATTGCGGCACGAGTTCGACGATGAGGCGCGAGGTGTTCGGCGAAAGCTCGGAGGGCTTCAGGCAGATGGCATTGCCGGCGGCGAGCGCGTCGGCCATTGGCTCCAGAGCCAACAGCACCGAGTAATTCCATGGCGAGATGATGAGTACCACGCCCTTGGGCTCGGCGATCGTCCAGCCGGCGGCGGGTTGCAGCATCCAATGCATCGCCTTGGGATGGCGCGCGGCCCACAGTCCGAGCCGGTTGCGGACGAACTTCGCCTCGCCGGCCACCAGATTGAGTTCCATCAGTATGGTTTCCGCCGCAGGTTTGCCCAAATCGGCCATGGCCGCGGATACGAAGGCATCACGATTGTCCGTTACCAGACGGCATAGCGCATCCAATTGCGCCCGTCGCCAAGCCAATGGCCGCGTACACCCGGATTCGTAAGCGTGACGTAACTGAGCGAAATCCGCATTGACCATGGCACATCCTTCCCGCAGGATGCCCGGGTCGGTTTTCCGGGCATCGACTGTACCTATCGTACCGTCATGACGATGGCATGAGGGTGTTTGTGCTGCAGGCAATACCCGACGTTTCGGTTGGTACTCGCCAAATAGATTGGGCTCGGCCGAAGTAGGTGGTCATATTGCTGTCAGCGGCCGTATGCTCACGGTCCATAACAGCGGTATCGATGCGGACGGCGTCCGGCCGAATCGTGTCGGTGGTTTCGCAGGTCCATAGCCAGACCGGGCGGGAGTGATTGGTTTGTGGGATCTCTCAGTCTCACTTCGTTCGACAGCTCCCTCATCAGAGGGAGCTCACAACGTTTTACGGCAACGGTACAGCAATTATGGACGGGCTTCGCCCATGCTTTGCCGGCTCGCACGTTGCCTACAAATAACCCACAGGGCCGTCTGCTTTACGGCAACGTCATAAAGTCAGTGTCTTTGAGATAGTTTTTGCCGGCGGTGATGTCGTATTGGATGAGTTTGTAGTCGGCAAGCAGCTGCTTGGTTTCCTTGTCGAAGTCATCGGTGGACATCGGGTTGCCGTTCTGATCAAGGTAGATGTTCTGGCCTTCGGGGATACGATCCCAGCCTTGAATCTTGTTGACCACAGGCGGTTCCATGGCGGCAATCTTGGAATGCATTTCGGTCAGGAACGCCAGATACGGGCTGACCTTGGCGTTCATGTGATCGGCGGCCTGTGCCACGAAGAAGTTCGGCGAGGAGTAGGCTGCATCGCTTGCCTTATTGCCTTGGGAGCTGGAGGCCTTGTTCGACCAAATGAAGTAATCGGTCAGGTGCAGGGCCAGGGAGTTGTTGTCATCCTCACTGGCGGACGAGTAGATGCCCGGCAAATGGTCGCCATAGAACACCACGGTGACGGGCTTATCCAGCGCATCCAACTCGTTCAGGAACTCCTGAGTGGCCTGATCGGTAATCTCCACACCCTTTTGATAGGTCTCAATCGACTGCTGCTCATCATCACCCAGTGGCGTGCCGGTGGTGGATTCGGCGGTGTAGTCGTTGTTCTCATACCACTCGTGGTAGGGCATGTGGTTCTGCATGGTGATGATCTGGATGAACTTGTTCGTCTTGCCAGACTTGATGCCTTCCAGCGCAGAATCATAGGAAGACTTATCAGAAACGTACGGCGACTCGTCAATCTTGTCCTGATATTTGATCACATCCGGACCGGTCAGCGTGTAGAAGTGCGAAAAACCGAACTTCTTGTAGTTCGTGGCGCGCGAGTACATGCTGGACTCGTACGGATGATAGCCGAGCGAGTTGGCGGGCGCGCCCCACATCTGGTTGATGGTGGGAGTCCAATGCTGGCTCGGGACCAGCTGCTGGTACGGGCTGGACAGGGAGGAATCGAAATTGGCCATGCTCAGGCCGGAAAGTCCCATGTATTCGAGATTGGCCGTACCGCCGCCGTAGCCGGAGGAGAGCATCAGGCCGGAGGTGGTGCCCGCCTTGATCTTGCGGATGTTGGGCATCGAATCCTTGTTGGTCGCCAATCCCGGCACGCGGCTCGGGTCGGAGAAGGATTCGGACAGCACGTACACCACTGTCGAATCAGTAAGATTATTGGTGCGGGAGGCGTTGATCGTCTCGGCTTCCTTGCGGTAACGGGCGGCGGTCTGCCGCATGGTCTCCTCGGAGTAGTCGCCCGGCTTGTCCATGATCTTTGGGTCAAGCTGACGGGTGAAGGCCACAAGCGGGCCATTGCGCTGCGCGTCATACACGGAATCCCACATGGACGGCGTATCTCCCAGAGCGCTGGAGAATCTGTTGGCCAGCGAATCGGTGGTGCTCACATGCATGCAGTACAACGCGAACAGAAGTATCGGCGGCAGCAGCAGAATCAGACGGGAGGTGAGGTTCAGGCTCAGGTTGTCCGTACGGATCATGCGACCTTTGCGCCCGTCGAAGTGGCGCAGCACCAAAATCAGGGCGAGCAGCGCGGCAAACGCACCGAGTGCCACGAGGATGGTCACATGCGCGCCGGCTGGGGCGAAGGTGAGCATATTGCCGGTGTTCGAGCCGAGGAACCCGAGGTCGGCGGGCAGGATGGCCTCGTAGCGGATCTCGATTTTGAAATGCTCGATGACGGCCACGATGATCCCGGCCGCGAGCATCACGATGCTCGACGCCCAGAACCGGTTGAGCAGCATCAGCAACATGAGGTACAGCAACGCGACAAGCATCATGTTGAGCACGAACACGAAGTTGCCGTCGGTCCACATCTTGCTCACGAAGCCGAATCCGACGGTCGGACTGGACAGCTGCACGCGGGTGGAGCTGGACGAAACGCCCACTTCGAGCGCCGTCACGACAATGATGTCGAAGATAACGAAGAGCACGCCGTACATCCAGCCGGGGAAGGGCTTGTGGGGGTGCTGGGGCGTGACTTCATTGGCTTCGGCCTTTTTGGCCCAAAGCTTGAAATGGGGTTTCACTGTGGTGGTACTACTAGTGTTCTCGCTCATTCTCATTCGCCTTTTTCCGTATGTGACTTTTCAAGGGCATATTGTTGCCGCTGGACCTTGGAAAATCCATAGTTCCACTATTTTCTTACCGTTTCCTAACTATTCACCCTAACGCAAAGGGTGCCTCGGGACATCCCCGAAGCACCCTGATATATAAGAAGCCTTCCCCGATAGCGAAGTGTTCTGTTCTCCCCTAGACAACGCCTCGCTATCTGACTTGATTATTCCCCTTATCGCTGTTGCGGATTGCCGGCTACTGCCGCATTACTTCACGGCGGCGGCGAACTGGTCGACCAGCGCGCTCATCCAGTCGAGCAGGTTGGTGTACTGCTTCGGCATCTGCTCGGTGAGCTCCA
>JAIJEI010000164.1 GCA_022739095.1 Bifidobacterium sp. | reverse complement strand
TCCAATATCGGCTGGGGCGTGCTGCCGCTGTACTGGCGCGCACTGTCCAGTATGAATGCCATCAGCGTGCTCGCGTATCGTTTGGTCGCCACGTTGGCGGCCATGGTCGCGCTGTTAGTGGCGTTCTCCGTCCTGGCCACCGCGATTCCGCTGGCCACGTTCTCCTACGGCGTGCAGCACAGCCATTACCTGACCGTGAGTTTCATCCAATATCTCAACCCGCTGATCCAGTTCTGTGTGGCTGTGCTCCTGCTGCACGAACCGATGCGCGCGCAGGGCTACGCGGCGTTCATGGTGATTTGGGTCGCGATCGCGGTGTATTCGTTCGGCGCGATTCGGGCGTATTGGGAGCGGCTGAAGCCCCACGCACGTTAAGCGCTTCCTTAACTCCCCTCCCCGAGGGGAGCTGTCGCCGTAGGCGACTGAGGGGAGGTCAACACGGCAAACAGCAGAAACCTCGCTCCCGACCAAGGCCACAAACACCACTCACGAAGCAAGCTTGTACAAGTTCTCCTTAAATTCCCGCTCACTCCACTTAATGGGATACGCATTGTACTTTTCCAAAGCGGTTATTAGCTGATTGTCAATGCGCCGATCCGAATCATTGAGGAAAACAACCAGTTCACTTGGTGTCTTTCGTGCCGCCTGCGTATCCTCCCATGAAAACAAGGTACTGGAAATGAGTCGCTGGGAAGGCCGCGTAATAGATGTGCAGAATCGTTCCGTCTGTTTACTCGTGAACGGCAACACAAAGTCATATTGGCACAGCAAACCAGACTTGCCACGGAACTGAGCGCCTTCCACATACCGTATGTTGTTCGCATTAAAGAACATACGAATGTCATCTGCAAAATACGTCTGCACATGGGATTGGCCAGCATAGACATATCACCAACTTTGATGATAGCTTGCAGGAACCGATTCTTGGCATCAGCAAAATCAGCAGTATCGCTCGTCAGAGTAAGCTCGTCGCCGTTACGTTCAATACCAAACTGATTCAGAATATCTTTGAGCACTGCCAAACGCGATTCCGTCACAGTCATCCCATGCGACTCCAAACGGCGTAATGTGGCACAGCCATCAGAGAACGTCACGCTGTTCTCCCAAGGCTTCACGTAGAACTGCGTATAATTGTTGTCTTCATCCAGAAGTGGAACATTACTTCATACCACTCATCCAGTTGCGTATAAGTCGTGTTATCAGACAGCCATTTTCCGTAACTTCGAATTAATGAGTCAGAATCAGAACTCGTCATACTTTCTTCTCGTCGTAAACACTACGATTCATTTGACTACAAACTTATCTGATGCAATTGGAATTGCTTCTCGCCTTTATTCAGGGTGATGGACTTCGGAGACAAAGCTTCCTTCAGCAGTTCCAGCATACGACGAGCTTCAGCATCTGTCAGTACAGCCATTGACGCCTCTTCCCCGAATGCGATTACCCAGTGGGAACAGCCTACATCAGGTCAGCGGGTGCCGCCAATTCCCGGGATCGTTCGATGCGTCTTGCTGTAGAATCGTCGCAACGGTTCTAACAGTCGGATGCCGAAGAGGCGGGGAAGATCAATGAGTTGGGCGGGTAGACGACGGCTGGCGGCATGCGCCGCGGCATTGGCGGCGCTCGTCGCCATCGCCGCGGGACTCACCGGATGCGCTCCTCCCGTATGGCTCACGCATCACGCCGATGCGGATGCGAACGGGGCGGGCGCCGGCGGTACCGGAAATGGGACGTTTTCGGACTGGCCGCCATACGCGAAGAAAGGATACGACATGGATGCCACACCCACAGCGAGGCAGATCTCGATAGCGGAGGCGCTGCTGAACGATCGACAGGAGCGGGACGCGAACGTCGCCGGCATGAAGGACGGTTGGCCCGACTCGCAACTGTTCCGTCTGGTCACGCTGGCGGAGACGCTGCTTGACCGGATGTCGGAACGGTATGGCGTGGAATTCCATGCATCAGAAGGATTTCACCGTCCGGAACTGCTTGACCCGACATGGTGGATCAACGTGACGCCCGCATCGGGGCCGTTGCAAGGCGACGTGTTCGAAGTGGATTATGTGGAAGGCAATGGTGCCGACGGGAACGATCTCGGTCCGTATGTCGCGGACACGTATTTCACGGCGCTGCGCCGGGACGACTACAACGGTCATCTTACGGAACGGATCGACCGGTTCCTCGCGGCGCATCCCGATCTCGACTGCGTCTACCGGATCAGCGACCCCACCGGTCCGAAGAACGAGACCCAATGGCGGTTGTCGCCGTCCGCCGCCGTCGACGATCTCGCCTCGTATTTCGTTGGCAGCATGGAGATCTACATCTCCCCGGAAACCGTGACGGACCGTGAGCGGTTCGCCACATTCGCATCGGCGTTCATCACCGCCATGCGGAAAGACGGGCTGGACGTCCACTACGAGATCGCGCAGATCACACGCATCGACGGCGACGGATTCACCATCGGGGCCGCACGGGACGCTATGCGCCATTCGACGGAGACGCCCGCGTGGGACTCCTGGTATACGGGAGGATTCACCGCCAGCGCGGACGCCTCCGCCCCCGAGATCATCAAGGATGGTGAATGATCATGGCCGTGGACGCGCCGTCATCGCAACCGCATATGTGCTCCCCCAACAGAGCGAAAACGACGATTACGGGCGTGTCTCATCATCGACGATGTTGGCCTTCGCCTGTGCGATGAGGCGGAACCAGGCGACGGGCCGTCCCACCATCATCGTGACCATGCATATCATCGTCATCAGAATGAGGCAGAACAGAAAGGCGAAATCCTTGAAATACAGGTACGCCGCAAGGAGTACCACATCCGACAGCCAGAATCCTATGATGAACCTCATCGCCAGCCAGGCGTTCCTGACCGTCGAACGATAGACGGCTCGTAGCGGGCGCCGACCACCCCCGCTATGCGCTTCACCGTCTTCGCCGGCCATTCGTAGGTGACGCCGACGCTCACCTTGCCGGCGGCGCGGCCCTGCGCCTTCGCGCGTCCCATGCGCCGTACCAGCAGGATGATGACGGCGACGAACAGGATGATGACGGCGAACACGCCGCCCACGATCGCGAACGGAATCCACAGATCCCGCTCGGCCATCGGCCTGCACTCACCGTTCACGCACACCTCGCCGTCGATCGCCATATCGAGCGCCTGCGCGAATACCGGAGTCACCGCGGCACCAATCATTGCAATCATCGTCTATTCCCTTCCCTGTTCAATGCACCGTGACGCTCTCGATGATCGCATGGATCCGCTTGAGACCATCCATCGCGGTCGGCCCGGTCGCCGTCCAACGATGAGCCGATGTCGTGGGTCTGGCGGCGAGTCGACGGCCCGCACATGCTCCCGGTGTTGCTGTTCATTCGGAGGAAGACGCGAAGCAGAAAATCATCATGCCGTATTTGCGGTCATTGGGATACTCCGAAAACGAAATGCGATTCGAGAATCCCATTACCGCTCAAGCTGGTAGTCGAAAAGTCACTTTATTCAGTGACATCGAAATTCTTGTGGATGACCGACCCGAAGTCATTATCGATGCAAAGAAGCCCAGTCATACGCTGAACGACACCGACGTGCTTCAAGTCACATCCTATGCCAAGCTGGTCGATACGCAACCCGGATTCAATTTGTAAGTGCAACGCTCGTGCAGAGCAAGGCAACGGTCATCTGCTGTTCCTGTAGTCCACCCAACTGCGCGAAGCCGCAGATACTTTCCGCGCCCAACCAAGCGAAGAACGACCGCTGATTTCGCGCACCGACGCGCAAGCCATGCTCTCCGACGCAATCCACCGATGCCATGAACGCTTCATTATTCATGTCAATAAGCCAGGAAATGCATATAGCAAATCCTTCGATTACACTGAATTCATCAAAACCGTGCAGGCTATCGCGGGCAATGCCCTGCAATCCAGTGATTACGCAAGCGCATGCGAAAACTTACGATTGTGCATACACGAAGTCCACGCGCTTCTGCTCTCGTCCGAAAACGATGATGATTCCGAGCCTTTGCTCACGCTTATGGACGGTCTGGCGATGCGCGTGCGATGCTATATGGAGAATGTGGCGGAATTCGCCGACTCCCCTACCGCCGGCAAAGCATTGAACACCATTGCACAGGCAACGAATGACAAGAACATGCGGCAATGCGAACCATTGAACAACATGTTGCTGATTTCCAGCGCGCTCGCCTTCGCCCAATATGACGACAAACGCATGTGGGCCTATGACGTAATCGAGAACGCGATAACGCGTAATCTGGAATACTCGTTCAACGAAGAGAGCGAAGAAAGCGACGAGGACGACGAGGATACGAACGAGGTCGATGGCGAGACCGACTTCTTTTCTGCAACGACAAATCCGACACCCATTACGTGGGTAAGCTGCGCAATCTGTTGCGCATATACGGCGGTCTCAGCGCGGAAGAATGGCACGACGTGGCTGATGGGCTGGCCAGAGATTGCGCCCGGAACATCATCGACCGCATCAAGTACCAGCCGGAAATAACCACCAAAGGCGGCACACAGCGCCACAGCAGTTGGCGCAATCCCGCTTACGAGAAGCTCATCGTGGA
>JAIJEI010000163.1 GCA_022739095.1 Bifidobacterium sp. | reverse complement strand
CCCAACGTCATGCTCTGGGCTGTTTCCTGGCTCTTCGGCGGCGGATTCGCCATCGGTGATTTGGCCAGTTTCACGTTATGGCTCGGCCAATCCAAAGAGCTTCCTGCAATACCGGTATTCGGTATTCTGCCCGAACCGGTCAGCAGCGAACTATGGCGTACCGTTGCCTTGAACGCGCCTCTCGCCATCGCTGCGCTCGTGGGCCTGCTGGCTGTATTCCTACCGCAAGGATTCGCCTGCAGACCGTTGAATATACGGAATGCGTCCACCCGCGGTCCAGTACTGGTTTCGCTGATCTACTCCGCCGGGTCATTCTGCCTGAGCGCGATGCTGATCTCACTGGCATCCACATTGCTGTTCGCTCTGTCCAATGGATCGCTTGGCGATCATCGTCTCGCTCGCATAGGCGTCGACGTCATGGCCTCCACCAGAGTCGTCGGTCATTCGACCGCGTTGGGACTTACCGCGGCATGGCTGCTCGCGCTGATTGGCACAGCGCTCGTTTTTTCGGTAGTCTGGCTAGTGGAGAGAATCAAGGATTCCCGCACCACTGCCGCGACCTCGAAGACCGCCACCGTTCATCAGGCGCGGTTCCTAGCGTCACAACCACAAGAATCCAAGGAGGAACAGGATGACAAACACGAACCGACCGATACGTCGAGCACTGGTCTCGGTCTTTCATAAGGAAGGCATCGAAGTACTCGCGGAAGCGTTCGTGAAGGCCGGCACCGAAGTTGTTTCCACTGGTTCGACCGCCAAGAAGCTTGCCGAACTGGGCGTCAAAGTAACCGAGGTGTCCGATGTCACCGGATTCCCCGAATGCCTCGACGGCCGCGTCAAGACGCTGCACTCGTACATTCACGCCGGCATTCTGGCTGATATGACCAACCCCGAGCACGCCAAGCAGCTCGAGGAGTTCGGCATTAAGCCGTTCGACCTGGTGGTCGTCAATCTGTACCCGTTTGCCGATACCGTGCGCTCCGGTGCCAACGAGGCCGACACCATCGAGAAGATCGACATCGGCGGTCCCTCCATGGTGCGCGGCGCGGCCAAGAACCACGCCACCGTGGCCATCGTCACCGACCCGGCCGATTATGCACTGGTCGCCTCCCGCGTGGCCGACGGCACCGGCTTCTCCTTGGACGAGCGCAAGTGGCTTGCCGCCAAGGCCTTCGCCCACACCGCCGCCTATGACGCCACCATCAACGAATGGACCGCCAAGCACTGGCCGAAGCCAGCCTCCCTAGATGTCGTCGAAATGGACAAGGACAATCAGGGCACTGAAGTCGATTCCGCCAAGTTCCCGGCCCAGTTCACCCGCACCTGGGATCGCGCGCACACCCTGCGCTACGGCGAGAACTCCCACCAGCAGGCCGCCCTCTACATTGACCCCCTCAACCAGACCGGTTTCGCCCACGCCGAACAGCTCGGCGGCAAGCCGATGAGCTACAACAACTACGTGGACGCGGACGCCGCCTGGCGCACCGTATGGGATATGGCTCCCGCCATTGCCGTGGCCGTAGTCAAGCACAACAATCCGTGCGGTCTGGCCATTGGTGCGACCGCGGCCGAGGCCCACAAGAAGGCTCACGCCTGCGACCCGATGAGCGCCTACGGCGGTGTGATCGCCTGCAACTCCAAGGTCACTCTTGAGATGGCCGAAAGCGTGCGCCCGATCTTCACCGAAGTCATCGTCGCCCCCGACTATGAGCCGGCCGCGCTCGAACTGCTGCAGACCAAGAAGAAGAACCTGCGCATTCTCAAGGTGGCCGAGCCGCCGAAGGGCCACGAGGCCATCCGCCAGATCGATGGCGGCCTGCTTGTGCAGGACACGGATCTGATCAACGCCGTAGGCGACGATCCGGACGCCTGGAAGCTCGTGGCCGGCGAGGCCGCCGACGCTGACACGCTGAAGGACCTCGTGTTCGCATGGCGTGCAATCCGCTGCGTGAAGTCCAACGCTATTCTGTTGGCTCACGATCAGGCCACGGTCGGCATCGGCATGGGGCAGGTCAACCGCGTGGACTCCTGCCATCTGGCCGTCGAACGCGCCAACACACTGGCCGATGGCGCCGATCGCGTCACCGGTGCGGTCGCGGCATCCGATGCGTTCTTCCCGTTCGCCGATGGTGCCCAGGTGCTCATCGATGCGGGCGTCAAGGCCATCGTGCAGCCCGGCGGATCCATCCGCGATGAGGAGGTCATCGAAGCGGCCAAGAAGGCCGGCGTGACCATGTACCTCACCGGCACCCGCCACTTCTTCCACTGATCGGGACTTCCCGGATGCTCCCCTCAGCCGCCTATGGCGGCTGAGGGGAGCATCCCCAACCAAACGCACAAAGGTGGGATTCCGCACAACCGTCACCACCACGGGCTGTGCGGAATCCCACCTTTTGCTATGCGCCTGCTATTGTGGTCACGTAACCGTTCGACAAAAGGAATCGCAACATGCACAACCATCCCTATGTATCCGAAGCACATGAGGGCAAGCCATGGTTTGAATGGTGCGTACTCGGCGTCGTCGCCGTCATCACACTGCTGGTTGCTTTCGGATATACGATGGCCGCCACGGTCATACTTGCCGTGACGGCCATCATCACCGGGCTTGTTCGCCTGATTCTTCAGGACAAAAGCCCATGGAAAGTGCGCTCAGTGGCGTTCGACTCCTTCATCGGCATCGCCTTGGGAATCGGCCTGCTGATTACCTACTTCAGCTTCTTTGGTCTCTTCGGCAACATCTTTTTCCGCTGAATCACCATCAGACGAGGTGGCCTGATCGAAGAATTCGCCATCGTCGAGCGTGTCCGCGTTTGCATCGGCATCCATCTCCGGAAGATCGGCGGCAGCCGGCACTTTGGGAGTGGTCATCATCTGCGCGATGATCATGACCAACGCCACCACAGCGGCGGCCAAGACCGGGCTAATCCAGAATACCCACAGCTGCTGCAGCGGATTTTGCGTAAGACCCTCATTCATCGCGGCCAGTGCGATACCGGTGGAACGGGCGGGATTGAGACCGGCACCGGTAACCGGGTAGCTGATGGCGGCGGCCAGACCATAGGCAAGACCCATGGCAATGACATGACGGTCCGAGGACTCGCCGTGATCACCCAGAGAAGACATGGCGGTGGCAACGACGATCAGAGAGGCAACGACCTCGACGACAATCGCCAGCGTAATCGAGAACGTAATGCCATACTGGGTCAGCAGCGAGTAAGACACGGAGCCGTTTTCGAAACCGTTAACGGCCGGAGTCAGCCACACTTTGGCGGCTACCTGCTCGGATGTGGGCAGCAGCTTGACCACGGCGAAGCCGGCGGCGATGGCACCGATGACCTGAGCGATCACATAGAGGATGCCGTCCAGGATTTTCGTCTTGGAAACCAGCACGGAGGCTACGGTGATGGCCGGATTCAGCTGGCCACCGGACACGCGGGAGAAGATGGCGGTGACTGCGGCATATGCCAAGCCGGTAGCCAACGCGAAGAACAAGATATTGATGCCATACACGGCCGAACCCCATGTGGAGAAGGCGTAAATGGCAAAGCACAGCAGGAAGCTGCCGGCCAATTCGGCGCACACGCGCAGAGCCAGCGGCTGTTGCTTGGTTTCTTCCATGATTGTTCATTCCTTTTCATCTGTTGGAAGACGGGCGAACCCGCACAAACGGTTGCCAGTCTAGCAGCAGTCCTACGTTGCGGTATGATATATAAGTTGGAATTGGCTGGGATTCCAGTCCGCCAACTCTGAAGTATGTATACAAATCGACAGTCTCTGCGATGACAGAATCTGTTCGGCCACGTTGGGAGAACGATGCCAAACGCATATTCCCGCGCTGCGAAAGCGCAAGACAATTCCAATTCCGTTCGACTCCAGAAGCTGCTTGCCCAAGCGGGATTCGGCTCCCGCCGCAAGTGCGAGGACATGATCACCGAAGGCCGTGTCGAGGTCGACGGTGAACTGGTCACCGAGCTCGGAACTCGCGTTGACCCTCATAAGCAGCAGGTGCGCGTAGACGGTTCGCGCGTACGCGTCAATCCGAACCACGTCACTCTGGCACTGAACAAGCCCCGCAAGGTGCTCTCCGCCATGGACGACCCGAAGGGCCGCTACACGTTGCGCGACATCGTGGGCGACAAGTACGAGCGCATCTTCCACATGGGCCGTCTCGACTACGATTCCGAGGGTCTTATCCTCATGACGAACGACGGCGAACTCTCGCAGCACGTCATGCACCCCAAGTACGAGGTCGAAAAAACCTACGTCGCCACACTGGAAGGCAAGATCTCCGGCACCGTATGCCGCCGACTCGTGACCACCGGCGTGCAGCTCGACGATGGCTGGATCAAGCTCGACCATTGCGCGATCATCGATTCCTCACGCGACCACACGATGGTCAAGGTCGTGCTGCACTCCGGCAAGAACCGCATCGTGCGCCGTATCTTCGGCTCAATCGGCTTCCCGGTCAAGCGCTTGGTGCGCACCCAGATCGGCCCGATCAAGCTCGGTGATTTGAAGCCCGGTTCCTACCGCGTGCTGTCCCAGACGGAAGTCCGTTCGCTGTCCAAGGAGGTTGGCCTGTGATTCGCGTTGCCATCGACGGCCCCGCCGGCGTGGGCA
>JAIJEI010000162.1 GCA_022739095.1 Bifidobacterium sp. | reverse complement strand
TCTTTTACAGCCCCGCGAGCTTGGTGATGAACGAGTCGATGGCGCTACGCGCGGCGGCATAATCCTCAGGATTGTTGACCACCACGGCAAACGACAACGCTCCCCCATTGGTGCGGGACACATTGCCGGCCATCGACGTAACCGTGCCGAGGCTGCCGGTTTTGACGCGCAGCAGACCGGCCACGGAATCATCCGTATACCGATCCTGTGCCGTGCCCACCAATCCCGCGATGGACAGACCCTCAGCACCAGCAGCACCGCTCTCGGTGGTCAGATTACGTTGTTGGACGGCCGCCAGCGTGCGTACGGTGAGTCGGGAGCCGGGAGACAGGCCGGAGCAATCGGCCATGGTCAGACCGGATGTGTCGAGACCGAGATCGTTCAGAGTGGATTTGACCGCTTCCGTGCCGCCTTCAGGACTGTTTGTCGCTGATTTCGCCAGGGCGGTGAGTCTGCCGAACTCCTCGGCCAGCGTATTGTCCGAATGCCGCAACGTGTATGCCATGATTTCGGACAGTGTTGCCGAACTCACCGAGGCCAAAGGCGTTTCGCCGGATGGAGCGGTGTTTGCCGTCACGTCTCCGGTAACGGCCACGCCGTTCGATTGGAGCAGTTCGGCGAATTTCGTGGCCACGTCGCTGGCGGTGTGCTGGGACAGTTCCGGGTATCCGGCCGAATCATCGGGGTCGGCCGGCGCAGGCGTATCGGCGGTGTATCGGCGGCCTCCATCAATCGCCATTGATGAGACCGGCGTGAAGTAGACGGTGTAGTCGCTTAAAACCGCGCCGCCTTCCGACAGACCTGCGGGAATGCGTGAGTCACCGAATAGGGTGTCGTCGTACTCGAGATTGACGGCAGTGATGCCTCGCTGGGCGAGCGCGGCCACGGTGGCTTTGGCCAAGGTGTTCAGACCGGCGCGTCCGTTGGTATGGTTGGCGTCGGAATCGCCTGCAGACAGCAACATGTCGCCATTGCCTTTGAGGGTCAGCGTATTGGTGCCGTCATCGGATTGGGTGAGGAACACTTGGGTATCCAAGGTGGATGCCATGTTCAGGGTGGATGAGGCGGCGAGCGCGGTCAGCGTTTTCAGTGTAGAGGCAGTCTCGCGTGGAGTGTTCGACTCGTGTTCGGCAGCGACGGTGCCTTGGGTGTCTTCAATGATCACCGACGTGTCGTTTCCCACGCCTTGCGCGGACAGCAATTCGTTGACCAGCGCAGAAGCGGCCGTGGAATCAATGGTCTTGCTTGTGTTCAGGGCACCGGCGATGATGTCGCCTGATTTGGCGGTGGCCGGATCGGCGAAAACCGGTGCGGTGACGGGTTTTAACGTCAGTAATCCGGGGGCCACGTCGGTGATGTCGGCGGCGCAGTACCCCGCGAACAGGACGATGGTGGTCAGTGCGGAAATGACAACGGTCAGTGTTCGGCGATGCGATCGTTGAGGCCGCCGTTGCGCTTCACGCCGCTGACGGCGTGATACCGCTGTAGATACCATCGTGCTCCTTATGCCAAGGCAATCATTTCTGCAATGAGGCGAACGAGTCGAGTGTTGCCACAATCGAGAGCATTCGCGTATCCATCAGCTTACCGCCCAGCCATGTCCCGAGTGCCAGAATGCCGATGCCATTGACCAGCGCGACCGGAATAATCGCCAGCCATATGCCGCCTTCGGCTCCCGTCAGCAGCATGGCCAGCGCCACGATGCCGGTGGGCAGCATCAGCAGCAGGCTGCCAAGCATGTAGACGAACGGGAAGAAACCTTGGGCCATGGCGCGGCCTTGAGGCGCGGAGAACGGCTTGTCCATTGAGGCGACCGGGTACATCAGCACACAGGAGGTGACTTCGGACACGCCCAGTCCGCTCAAGGCGACGCCCATGCCCACGGCGAGGAAGATCAGGCCGGTGACGAGGTCATCGGGCTGCGCCCAGCGTCCGGTCAGTGCGCCGACCAGCACAATGCCAGCGAGATAGAGCAGCACCATGTAGACGACCATGATGCCAACGTAGACGCGTACGCGGCCGATCCTGTCGGTCCGGCCACGCACGCCGGCAATGACTTCCATGGTGAAGCCGCGGCCGTCATACGTAAGTCCATTGCTTTCCACGACGGACATAAACCAACCGCACCAGATCAGCGATTGCCAGACGACTGCGCTGATGCCGTGCGCTTGGAAGGCGAAGATGATCAGGAACAGGATCGGCATGGCGAAGGTCATGGCTTGGCGGGGGTCTCGTTTGAGATAGGTGATCAGGCGCGCGGACACCGCGCCGGACGCCGAATCGGGCATCCATGCGAATGCGCCGATGCCTTTGACGGTTTCGGACGGGCTGTTTGCGCCGACGGTGAGCCGTTCATGTCTCAGGCACCAGGTGCATACGGCGAAGCAGATAATCCATGTGACGACGAGGATGGCGATGCGGGCGATCAGCGCCGCCCAGGCTCCGGTGAGCGCGTCGAACGACAGTTGGAAGGCCGCGCCGAACGGCGTCCATGCGGCGATGGTGGTCGCCACACCCCAGGTCTCGGTGTTGAGGCTGAAGGCCACGCCGGAGTTGACCAGAATGTTCGGCAACTGGCAGATGATAACGAACGTCAGCACGACGAAGATGTAGAACGCGCCTTTGCCGCGTTTGCTGGTCACCAGCGTGGTGGATAGGGCGATGAGCAGTTTGGAGATGCTCATCATGGTGATGACGACCAGCACTGCGGCGAGGAGGGAACTGATGATTACGGCGGGTCCCATATGCCGATAGGCCAGTGTCCAGAGTATCAATGAGGCCACGCCGGTGAGAGCGGGGATGCCGGACAGGCCGGAAAGCAGCAAGCCGAATTGCAGGTTGCGGTCGGCGATGCCGTAAAGCGCGAATTTGCGTGGGCTCATGGTGGACCCTTCGCCAAGCATCATGAGCTGAATGAAGCCGATGAAGATGGTCATGGTCGCGCCGACCAGCACGACGACCATGTTGACAATTCCGCCGGGACCAAGGATGTTCAGTGGGGAGCCATCCGCGTTCACGGTGAAGGGCGGCAGTGTGCCAATGAACCAGGCGAGTACTCCAGTACCGATGATGGTGCCGGCAGCGAGTACTGCGGAAAAGACATAGGCGACGGTCTGCCATGCCGATTTTCGCAGAGTGGCGAGCGTGAGCGTCCAACGCAGGCGGACCAGTGTGATGGCGCTGCTAATCATCGGTGGACCTCGTCGGTGGGTGTGGCGGGCGTGGCGGGTGCGGGCGGAATGGGCTGGACCGACTGGGCCGAAGTTGGTGCTTGGGCTTGGGCCTGCCCGCCGTCGAGCCACGTGAAATGGGCGGCTTCGTGGCGGCCGCCGACCAGTTGTAGGAAGCGGTCTTCGAGTTCTTCGCCGGCGGCGACTTCGTCCACCGTGCCAGCCGCGCACACCAGACCATTGTTGATTACTGCCACGTGCGTGCACATCTTTTCGACCAATGCCATCACGTGTGAGGAGATGATCACCGTGCCGCCGGTCTTCGCGTATTCGATGAGAATGTCTTTGAGATTGGCGCTGGACACCGGGTCCACGGATTCAAACGGCTCATCCAAGACCAGAATGCGTGGGCTATGAATCATGGCGGAGGCTAGGCAGATCTTCTTGGTCATGCCGACCGAGTAATCGGTGACCATCGTGTTGGCGGCCCCAGCCAAGTCGAAGGCATTGAGCAGGTCTTGGGCGCGGCGCGTGGTCTCCTCTCGGCTCATGCCGCGCAGCATGCCGGAGTAGACGAGCATTTGCAAACCGGTCAGCCGGTCGAAGATCTGGTCGGGCTGGGGCGTGACGCCGATCATGCGCTTGGCCGTGTTCACGTCGCTCCACACGTCATGGCCCAGAATCATGGCAGTGCCGGCGTCCGGCACCAACAGACCGGTCACCATGTTGAGCGTGGTGGTTTTGCCGGCGCCGTTAGGGCCCACCAGTCCGTAGAACGAGCCGATTGGAATGTCAAGCGCGAGCCCGTTGACGGCAATCTTCCGGTCGAAGTGCTTGAACAGGCCGCGAATGGACACCGCCGCAGTCGGATTCGGCGGCCACGCTCGCGGTTGCAGCTGTTGCGGCTGCGATTGCGACTGGCCCATCATTTGAGGCGGCATAGGTGTTGGTGTAGGCATCATCGGCGGCTGAAATCCGACATTCCCCTGAGTATTGTCTAAGCTCATACATCCACTATAGCCCACCAGCCAACCCTCAGCGAAGCACCCCCCCGGATTGCTGTTGTATTGCCCCGCTGAGCAGCTCCAACTAGCGGGCTCGGTCAACCCTTATGCGCGATGGGCTTCCACTGGGCTTTGGCGAAGATGGCCTGGAAGGAGATCGGCACATAGCTGAGCATGTAAATCGGGAAGCTGAGCACGTAGGCGAGCAACTCCTTGTTCGTGGCACCGATCTGGTCGCGCTCGACGATGATGGTCAATGCGGCCAATGCCATCAGCCCCAACACCGATGTGATGATGCTGCCGGACCATCCAGCCAGCGATTGCAGCTGGCTCGGCCAACTCACGAAGCCACACGCGGCGAACAGTAAGCCCATTACCACGCGAATCGCGCCCAACACGGTAAACGGACACAGCATCAAGGTGAAGTCGATGCAGGAGAAATCACGTTCGCGAACCGCGCGTTTCAGCAATGCCGAGCCATAATAAC
>JAIJEI010000161.1 GCA_022739095.1 Bifidobacterium sp. | reverse complement strand
AGGTAGAAAGAACCTCATGATCGAATTGAAGACCCCTCGTGAAATCGAGGAGATGAAGCCTGCCGGCCGTTTCGTCGGCGGCATTCTGAAGGAACTGCAGGAGACCACCAAGGTGGGCACCAATCTGCTGGAAATCGACGAGTTCGTCCACAAGAAGATCGTGGACCGCAAGGGCGCCGAATCCTGCTATGTTGACTACGCTCCCGATTTCGGCACCGGCCCGTTCGCCCACTACATCTGCACCTCCGTCAACGACGCTGTGCTGCACGGTGTGCCGTACGACTACAGTCTGAAGGACGGTGACCTCGTCTCCCTCGATCTCGCCATCTCCGTGGACGGCTGGGTGGCCGATTCCGCCGTCAGCTTCGTGGTCGGCAATGATCCGGATCCCGAAGACCTGCGCATCATCAAGTGCACTGAGGAAGCGCTCGCCGCCGCCATCGACGTGGCCAAGCCCGGCAACCGTCTCGGCGACATCTCCAACACCATCGGCGACATCGCGCGCGAATACGGCTACCCGATCAACCTCGAGTTCGGCGGCCACGGCGTGGGCCATATCATGCACGGCGATCCGCACGTGCCGAACGACGGCCGAGCCCACCACGGCTACAAGCTGCGCGAGGGCCTGGTCATCGCCATCGAACCATGGTTCCTCAAGACCACCGACGAGATCTTCCAGGATCCGAAGGACGGCTGGACCCTGCGCGCCTCCGACGGCTCGCGCGGTGCCCACTCCGAGCACACCATCGCCATCACCGAGAACGGCTCGATCGTCTTCACCGATCGCACCAACCTCTGATTGACGTGTGGTCAGTTGGCGGCTGATTGACGTGCGAATTGCGTCTCATCAGTTGTCCATTTGATCGCGGTTTCCCCGCAAATTCGAGACGTAACAAGCCGAAGTGCGTTTGCTTTGATAGCATGAGCGCACTTCGGCTTTCGTGTATCGACCGGCATTCGCCAGCGGTAACACAGAAGACATAGAGCACCGGACACTAGCGTTCGCGAACGCGTGAACGTTAATGTTTGGGGTAAGCGGTTCATGAAGAGGAAGGTGCGCGAATGGCAACGGCACAACTTGATGTCGATTCGAACAAGTTCAACTTGCCTGTGGTGAAGGCAAGTGCGGGACCAGACGGCATCGTCGTTTCCAAGCTGCGCAACGATGGCTGGGTAACGCTCGACCCCGGATTCCTCACCACCGCGCAGTGCGAATCGAAAATCACCTACATCGATGGCAAGCATTCGATTCTGCGCTACCGTGGCTACCCCATCGAGCAACTGTGCGAGAACTCCGATTTTCTGGAAGTGGCGTGGCTGTTGCGCCACGGCGAGCTGCCGAGCAAGGCCGAATACGATCAGTTTTGCGCCGACATCAACCACAAGACGATGGTCGGTGAGGATTTCCGTACGTTCATGGGTTCGTTCCCTCGTTCCGCTCATCCGATGAGCGTGCTTGCCTCCGCCATCAATGCGCTGGCCACGTTCTACCCGGACACCACTGATATCACCGACACCGACCAGCTCGATGAGGCCGCCAAGATCATCATGGCCAAGGCCCGCACGATTATGTCGTACATCTTCCGCCGTCGTCGCGGTGAGCCGATGCTGTACCCCGATTACGCGCGCGGTTATGTAGACGACTTCCTGCGCATGTGCTTCGCTGTGCCGTACGAGCCGTTCGAATCTGACCCGTTGTATGTGCACGCCTTGGGCCGACTGCTGATTATTCATGCCGACCATGAGCAGAACTGCTCGACCTCGGTGGTGCGTATCGCCGGTTCCGCCCATGCCAACCTGTATTCGGCGGTGGCCGCTGGCGTCAATGCGCTGTCCGGACCGTTGCACGGTGGCGCGAATGAGGCCGTACTACGCCAGCTGAAGGCGATTCGCGATTCTGGCAAATCCGTGGCCGAGTTCGTGCGTGATGCCAAGGAGAATGGTCAGAAGATCTCCGGTCTGGGCCACCGTGTGTATAAGTCATATGATCCGCGCGCGGCGATTGCCAAGAAGTATCTGGAAAAGATCATGGAGCGTGAGGATACGCAGAAGCTGCCGTCTGACGAGCGTGCACTGTTCGATGTGGCTACCGAGCTTGAAAATATTGCGCTGAACGACGAGTATTTCGTGTCGCGCAACCTGTATCCGAACGTCGACTTCTACACGGGCTTGATTTATCGGGCGATCGGCTTCGATCCGGCCATGTTCACCACGCTGTTCGCACTGGGCCGCATTCCCGGTTGGATTGCGCAGTATCGTGAGATGCTGGCCGACCCGAATACCAAGATCGGCCGTCCGCGCCAGGTCTACACCGGTCCGGCCGAGCGTGATTTCGTACCGATGGACGAGCGGTGATTGTTGGTTTGAGAAAGCGCCTCGCTGGAGATCCAGTGAGGCGCTTTCTATATGTACAACGTACAGCGCAAATCAGCTATGCTGCGACGGCTGCATAAGAATTAGCAGGGCTAGTTCTGAAATTGAAATAATGCGTGCGGTATCGAGGCGCACCGAGGGAAGGCGTACGAAAGTACGTCGACCGAGGAGCAACGAAGATAACGCTCCATTATTTCAATTTCAGTTCTTGTGCAGCTTGGCGTTGAGTTCTATTCCCACCTTGCGGTAACGAGCTTCGATACGTCCGTTCACCGAGTTGCGGATGAACAGGATGTTGTCTTTGCCGGAGAGCTCAGCACCCTTGACGACTTCGAGCGGCTCGCCAGCTGCGGCCTTGGCCTTGTCCCAGATGGTGATCTTGGTGCCGGCGGTGATGTACAGACCGGCTTCGACGGTGCAGTTATCGCCCAGAGAGATGCCGATACCGGCGTTGGCGCCGAGCAATGAGTGCTCGCCGATGGAATTGCGCAGCTTGCCGCCGCCGGAGAGGGTGCCCATGATGGAGGCGCCGCCGCCGATGTCGGAACCGTCGCCCACGACCACGCCTTGCGAAACGCGGCCTTCGACCATGGAGACGCCGAGCGTGCCGGCATTGAAGTTCACGAATCCGGCGTGCATTACGGTGGTGCCGGAAGATAGGTAAGCGCCGAGGCGCACGCGGTCGGCGTCGCCGATACGCACGCCGGCGGGTACTACGTAATCGATCATGCGCGGGAATTTATCCACACCGAACACGTTGACGGTGGCGGCAGGAGCTGCGGCAGGCAGCCCGGCCTGGGAAGCGAAAGCGAGAGCGGCTTCGGTGGAGGCGCGTTCGACATCGGCCTTGCGTAGTGTGAAGTCTTCAACGGCGAAGGGACCGTAGTTGGTCCACACCACATTGGCGAGTTGGGCGAAGATGCCGTCAAGGTTCAGCGTGTTCGGCTTGGCCATGCGCATGCTCATCAGATGGAGCTTCAGGTAAACGTCCGCGGCGTTGCGGATCGGCTCGTCCAACTGGCTGACGACGAATACCGGCACGCGGCGAATGCCACGGGCGTCGGCCTCATCGTGAGCCAGAGTGCCGAAATTGTGGTTTGGACGATCGGCCTCGGCCGGTTCCTCACCGAGATTCAGTTCGGGGTACCAGACGTCCAGGGTGGTGCCGGCGGCGTCTACGCTGGCCAGACCCCATCCCCATGCGGTACGCTCTTCGCTCATAGTTGCTCCTTACATATCGTTGCGTTTGCATTGCATGTGCATCGCGGCATGTGATGATTCCACCTTAGCGTCAAGTACGGCTAGGCGGGGGCCATAGTTCGTGGAATGGCTTGAAATCGAGTTGTTCGGTAAAAAATTACCGAACGTGATTGGTGGTGGGATGATAGGTTTTCCGGCGAAATTCGCTGGTGAATGGCTCGACAAGGAGGTGTGTGATATGATGTTGCATCATTCGGGAGCATAGGCTGTGGCCATGCGACGCCCGGCGTCATAGAGTTTGCGCTTGAGCGAATCGGGTTCAAGAATCACTACGCGGCCATCCCAGGAATACTGCAATGCCCACCAGAACATGGCGCGTTCGGGAGCATCGACGATGACTTCGAATTGTGTGCCGTCCGGCGAATGTTTGATTTGAGGGTCGTCGAACCATTCGAACACATTGTTGAGCATGGATTCGTCTCGTACGGCCATTCGGATGCGAATCGGGGCATCGGCTACGGGATACGGGCGGTGACGCATGAAGTTCACTGCGTCAAAATCAGCCGGCGCTGGTTTTTCCAGTGGTACTGTGCCGTTCCTGCCTTTGGCACTGACATTGGTGATTCGGTTGACCACGAAAATGCGGAGGTTGTCTTCGCCATGCAGATGACAGATGAGGTAATAGCGTCCGTTCTTGTACACCATCTGGTAAGGGTCAGCGGTGTAGGTGATCCGGCCTGCGCCCGTACGGCTTTTATGCGGTATCAGGGTGCCATCCGGGCCGTAATCGCGGTATTGGAGGGTTACGCCGTGGCCTTCTTCGATGGCCTGATTCAGTTGGTCGATGGTGGATAGGAACTCGCCGTTGATGTGCGTGTAGGTGGCTACGTGGTCCAGGTAACCTACTGCTTGCCCGGCGGCGCCTGCGAGTTCGCGGATTTTACCGATAAGGTCGTCCATGGTGTCGAGGCTGATGCGAGACAAGGTGAGGCTGTCCAGTAGCAGTCGCATTTCGGCGGTGGACAGGAATGCATCAAGATACCAGCCGGGTTGTGGATTCTTGCATTCGATGCCGGCAAGGTCGCTTTCGGTGAGATGCCCGATATGTCTGCCGAGAAATTCCGTGGCGGTA
>JAIJEI010000160.1 GCA_022739095.1 Bifidobacterium sp. | reverse complement strand
ATTCGTGATTCAGATTACCGGCGAAGTGCGCCTGCGCCCGGATGGCAACGAGAACACCCATCTGGCCACCGGCAAGATCGAGGTTGTGGCCGAGACCATCGAGATCCTCGCCAAGTCCGACGCCCTGCCGTTCCAGGTTTCCACCGCTCTTGAGAATGAGTCCGAGAACAAGCTTCCTGGCGAGGACGTGCGTCTGAAGTACCGTTACCTCGACCTGCGCCGCCCGTCCATGCAGCACAATCTGAAGCTGCGTTCCGACATGGCTAAGGCCGCCCGCCACGCGCTGGAAGACATGGACTTCACTGAGGTCGAGACCCCGACCTTCATTAAGTCCACCCCGGAAGGTGCCCGCGACTTCGTGGTGCCGGCCCGTCTGGTGCCCGGTTCCTGGTATGCGCTGCCGCAGTCCCCGCAGCTGTTGAAGCAGCTGCTCATGGTCTCCGGTGTCGAGCGTTACTACCAGCTCGCCCGCTGCTACCGTGATGAGGACTTCCGCGCCGACCGCCAGCCCGAGTTCACTCAGCTTGATATGGAGATGGCCTACGTGGACCAGGAAGATGTGATGGCCATGACTGAGAAGGTCATCGCCGCCATCTGGAAGTCCGCCGGCTATGAGGTCCAGCTGCCGCTACCGCGCATCACCTGGAAGGATGCGATGGACAAGTACGGCTCCGACAAGCCGGACCTGCGCTTCGGCAACCCGCTGGTGGAGCTGACCGAATACTTCAAGAACACGCCGTTCCGCGTGTTCCAGGCCCCGTACGTGGGTGCCGTGGTCTTCAAGGGCGGTGCCGCCACGCCGCGTCGTCAGTTCGACGCTTGGCAGGATTGGGCTCGTCAGCGTGGAGCCAAGGGCCTTGCTTACGTGGTCTTCGGCGAAAACGGCGAGCTCAAGGGCCCCGTCGCCAAGAACCTGTCCGATGAGGAGCGCAACGGCCTGCGCGAGGCCGTTGGTGCCGAGGAAGGCGACGCCGTGTTCTTCGCCGCCGGTTCCCGCGAGTCCGCCCAGCTGCTGCTGGGTGCCGTGCGTGTGGAGCTCGCCTCCCGCGAAGGCCTGCTGGATCCGAAGAAGTTCGCTTTCACTTGGGTCGTGGACTTCCCGCTGTTCAAGCCCACCGACGATCCGGATGATGACGATGTGGCTGTCGGCCACTCCAAGTGGACCTCCATGCACCACCCGTTCACCATGCCTTCCAAGGATTGGATCGACAAGTTCGACAAGGATCCCGAGCACGCCATGTCCGACTCCTACGACATTGTCTGCAACGGTGAGGAGATGGGCGGCGGTTCCGTACGTATCCACCGCGACGACATCCAAGCCCGTGTGCTCGATGTGCTGGGCATCACCAAGGAAGAGGCCGACGAGAAGTTCGGCTTCCTGCTTGAGGCATTCAAGTACGGCGCTCCGCCTCACGCGGGTCTGGCCCTCGGTTGGGACCGCACCGTGTCCATCCTGGCCGGTGCCGACTCCATCCGCGACGTCATTGCCTTCCCGAAGGCCGGCGGCGGCCGCGACCCGCTGACCGGTGCTCCGGCCCCGATTTCCGACGAGCAGCGCGCCGAGACTGGCGTCGACTACGACTCGGACGCCGACGAAAACTAATCTACGGAGCGTATACCGCCTTTCCTCAGTGCGCCTTCGGCTTCGGACGGCGGTCTCCGCACGCGTAGATTAATTTTCGAAGAGTAACGCTATTAGCCGCATATGGCCCTTGGAATTATTCCAAGGGCCATATGCTTTTTGCGGGTGGGGCCCAATGTGCCAAATACCTGCCAAGGGGTGCCAAATACTCCGCCCGATGGCACCTCCGCCATGCGGCAAACCGCGCACCATGCGGTGCCCCCTTGGCTCTTGCCGGATTACCTTTCCATGGGGCGGTAACTTCCTCATGGGGCGGTAAACAACCCATGGGGCGGTGAAAACCCCATGGGGCGGTAGGCCAAAATGGCTTAATTCCGCGGTTTCACAGTTTCTTCAAACCGCCCCATGGGCAAATTACCGCCCCATGAGGGAATTACCGCCCCATGAGAAGTAATCGCAACTCCGTATTTGATCAATGTTGTGAGGCTTTGTTGCGTTTTGCTTGTTTCCGCCTCCTGTATTCTCCTTTGCGCGCATTGATGGTAAGGCTGCCGTCTGTTAATACCCGGCATGAAGGTTGAGGACGGCCAGGAAGCGGTATTTGCATCGCGGTGGCAACCTCTTGTGCGAAGGCACGTTGTTTGGCGGTAATTCCACAGGTCATCGGCGAACACCTCGATGACGGTCCAGCCCAATTGCCGCAGGCGTCGACGTTTTTGCTGATCCCGCACATATTGCTTGCGGAAGCGACGGTGGTGATCGCCATCATATTCAATAGCGACTTTGTATTGCGGATATGCCATGTCAACGGTGTAGGTGTATCCGTTCTCTGAATCGGTAATGCCGTATTGTGTTTGCGGTATGGGCAGGCCGAAAAGCATAAGCGCCAAGCGCGTACGAGTTTCCTGAACGGAATCCGAAGGTTTTACGAGTTTCAGCGCCGCCTCACAACGCGCACGGCCAATAACGCGGTGAAAGGCTGTTAGTCGTTGAGCGAATTGTTCAATGGCGTATCCATAACGTCTGATGAGTGCTTCGGCCAGTACCACTAATTCGGTGAGACTGAGATATTGGGCAAACTGTATCCACACATCCATGGGATGCATGCAGGTTACGCCGTTTGAAAAGGTGATACTGCTGAACTTTGCATTCCATATGCGATAGTCGATATTGCTCAATGAAGAGCGGGCCCCTTTGCTCTTTACCGTCACATAAAAGTCCTTCTGCGGCAACGTGCTGTGCCTCGGCAACTCCACGCCGCATAATTCCAATGCGGTATACAGCGAGAAACACAACGTACGTTCCGTGCGCACTTTGCCCAGCAGATTCCAACAGGCTGTGTTCTTGGCCGCGGCTTTGGCGTCAAGATCTTTGCGCAGATAGTTGTTGATTTCGCTATTGTGCGGCACCTCGCTGTATCCGTTCATGCGCCGAGCGTAGCGCATTCCACGGTGGCACAAGGGCAAAACCGAAAAATGGGGATAACTTAAGCGGCGCGAACCGGTTATCCACCGGCATATCGTGCGCTACGTCCGGTTATCCACCGCGCTTCGGGAGTGTCATCCACCGTATAACAGCACTCATCGCGTGCTAACAGCTGACCACACTCAAAATGCCTAGCGAATTTATGAGGAAATGCCATCCGCAATACGGAGGGTATTCCGCTTCCCGCAAGGAAGGCATACTAGGTTTTGCACATTGTGTTTGGCCTCAGTGCCTCAGTGCGTATGCCTCAGCGCGACCCGATATAAGCCGATATAAGCAACGGGTATAGGAATCCCGGTGTTGCAGCCGCGCGTCGCGGCTAATGTGATGAGCAAACATGACGGTAAACCGTAGCAAGCCGTGTGATGTGTTGCGCAGAGACCATCCGGCAGAAGAACCTGCCGTGTGTTACAAGCAACAACATCGGCACATATCGTGGAAACATGACGCTGCGGACAAGGGGAGGCCTATATGACGTTGGAGATTTTGGACTGGCATGATGGGGACTTGCTGGCCAAGCCGGTGTTTGACAAGCTCAATGAGCTGGTGGCGGCAGGTGTGCCGGAAAGCAAGATTCTGGGCGTGACCATCAACACCGACGAGGAATCGAACACCGACTTGTGGTGCCCGAAATACGGCATTCCGTTCGAGATCACCGGCAATGTGGTGGTCGTGCACACGCACAAGACCCGCAAGGCGCCGCCGGACTTCGCTGCCGCATTCGTCACGGCCGACACTCGCGCCGATTTGAACGGCGTAGTCAAGCACACGCTGGAGGTCTCCAAGGTCAGCTTCGCACCGATCGACGCGGCCGTGGAAGCCACCGGCATGGAATCCGGTGGCATGTCGCCGATCGGTCTGCCCGCCGATTGGCCGCTGCTGGTGGATCAGCACATTCTCACGATTCCGAAACTTTACTTGGGTTCCGGCATCCGCCCGTCCAAGCTCGTGGTCGACGGCTCCATTTTCGCCGATATTCCCGGCGTCCAGTTCGTGTCCGCACTCGGCAAGCCGCGCAGGGGCTGATTGCCAAAAGCATTACGCCACGCGAACTGGCCGAAGCCATCACCATAGTCGCACAAAATGGCACGTTTGGTGAGGGATTTCTGATGGCACCGGAAGCCAAGGTGGCATTGACCCCGGCCGAGAGTCCGACTGCCGGCCGTCAAAACGCGAGCAAGAGGTGCTGAGACTGTATGCGACGAACCTCAGCACCGAGGAGATTGCCGCCAAGCTCAGGATTAAAGCTTCCACGATTTTCGTGGTCATGAAGCACGCGGAGTCTAAGCTCGGCGTGGCCACCCGGTCCGAGGCAATTCGTGCCTACCTCGCAGTAAATCATGCTCAGTAGCAACTGTGTGAGGCTGACATAGTGTCAATCACACATGAAACCTCGCTGGATCGGCATGAATCCGTCGACGATGGCACCATTGGCATCCGAGTTCGGGCCAAGTGAGGTGTGGGGAGTGGCGGCAGAACCGGAAGAAGTGCCAGACCGAATCGTATGGGCGGCACCAGTACCAGAGACGACGGCCGCTGATCCACCATCAAGCGCGTCGATGACCTGATGCGTATCAGCAAGCGCCTGCTCTATTCGGTCGGCCTCCCGCGATGTTTCCGGAAACGGGAGACATGCCGAAGTCGCTTATGCCGCCATCACGATGTCTGATGCGGAAATGAGACATCGACTGAG
>JAIJEI010000010.1 GCA_022739095.1 Bifidobacterium sp. | reverse complement strand
GCTTTGCCATTCAGCGCCTCCTTGACCATCCCGTTGAACATTTTCGTGGCGTTGGGGAAATACTTCTCCATTATCTCCCATGAATGCTCATCGGTTATCTGCGCCGCCATCATCTCGGCGAACGCTTCGGCCTCCTGGTTCCCGCTGGATTGGAAATACCCTTTTCTGTGCCCGAAACGGGAAAGCAGATAGGCGTAGTCGTCTCCTTGGCTTCCAAGGCCGGCCTGGAACATGTCGTGGATGGAGTGGTCCCCTTTCTTTCCGAGGTCCGCGGCGACGTCCATATAGAGTTGCCCAAGTGCGGCCTCTCGTCTGGCCTTGAGGCTGCCTCCCTGGACTTTCGCCAGACGCTCGTTGAAGGCTTGGCGCGCATCGGTGCTGAGCATGAGGGCGAAGGACTGCCCTTCGCGTGACAGCGCGGAGAAATACATCTGGGCCTTATCGTCGCCAAGTATCCAATCCAGCATGTGGGAGCATTCATGGACAAGGGTGTTGTATGGCGGGTGGCCCGGCTGGTGTTTTCCTACGGCGGCGAGATTCAGATATATGCCGCCATCCGAGGGGCTGAAATGGGCTTCGGTGTCATTGGGTAGTTTCGTGTCGAGTATCCTGTACTCGTTCGTGCCTCTGGAGAAGAGCTCGGCCGTGTCGTGATGCTTGGAATCGTTAAGCAGCTTGTTCAACGCCGAAACATGCCGCGAACCTATGGTCGCGGCAAAATCCGACTCCTTGGCGACACTGATTTTGTACGATGCGAACGAGTCGTTGTACCGGCCGGGCTGGGATTTCATGGCCGTGAGGATTTCCTTGAGCGTGGGCTGTTCGGATTCCATGGAATCACGGGCCTCGAGATACTCCCTGTATAGCTTGTCCGGGTCGTAGCCCTCGATTTTGGGGTTCTTCCCATCCCAGCTGGGGATGATCTCGCAATCACAGTCCTTGTGGTATTGGCCGAGAGCGCCGGCCTTGTCCTCGCTGGCGTACACGAAGCCTCGACTGGCGAGCATGGCGCAGAACGCGCACGTCTTCGCACCGGACGGCACTCGTGCGTACCGGGGCTTCGACGGGTCGTGTTTGGAGGCGCGCATGATGGTCTCGCGGCCACCGGCCTTTACCCAGCTGTCCATGCTGGCGTGCAGCCCGCGTTTCGCGGCGTCGTAATCGGGGCCGCGGCCGTTTTTTTCGTCGTCCCAAAGGTGGCCGGCGAGACGACGCACCGTCTTCCTCATCGGCGCATCATCCGGGTCGTAGCGGCTGTCTACCGTGTAGTCGTCGTCTATGATCCACTTGTGGCGCACCTTCTCATACCATTCGGCGGCGGCCACGCTGTCGATGTTGCCGTATTTGCGGGCTATGGCGGGCACGAGCTCCAGCAGGGCGTCGCGCTGGTCGGCGGGATCGTCATACATGTTGATGACGGTCTCGAACACCTTGTCAAGCTCGCTCTGAGCCTGGGCCACCACCGACTGGTTCGCTTGGCTGAGTTTGTCCACTTGGTTGCGGCTGGGCGTTCGGCTGCTGCTGTCTGTCATCGACGCCTCCGTTCACCAATCGGTCGAGCACGCTGCCGGCCTTGTTCGCATTGACGGCATTCATGATCTGTGTCACATCGCTTTGGGGGAATCCGGCGTACCGCCAGCCGACCTCGGATTCGGCGAACGCCGGCTGCACGCCGGCTATCTTCGAGAACGAGTCGGCGCGGGCCGCGTCCGACACCTCGCGGGTCGGTGCCCATACCGGGGTGATGCGCGCGAGCTCGGCCGGATCCAGATCCAGCGCCATGCCCACCGCGTCCTTCAGGGCGCGGGAGAACAGCCGGTTCTGACGGTCAGCCTCGCGGCTGAGCTTGCGTTCCGCGGCGGCCATGGCCTCAGCGGATGCGGGATTGTCCATCGTGATGCCCAGATCGTTGACGGGCACGTTCGTCTCGGAGGCCACCAGCATGGCGATGGTCTTGAGCATGTCCGAATGCGGTTGCATCGAGGCCTGTTGCACCTGCTGCAGGGTGGGCACGTCGCCGTCCTCGTCCTTGCTGATCGCGTTGATGGCGCTTATCAGGCTCTTCCACGTGTTTTCACTGAAGGCGTCGCGGTCGGCTCCGAGGAACCAGAGTTTCGGGGCCGCATAGAATTCGGCGTTCGCCTCCATTCGAAGCATGGTGCGCACGCCGATATCGGTCAGGGACATCAACGGGCGCGTGATGCGCGAACGGCCGAACGGTCGGTTCAATTGCGGGTCGTAGCACAGGGAGACCACCGTGGGCCTGCCGTAATTCGTGTCCTGGCGTTCCGCGGACCACTTGCCCATACTGTTCGAGCACACGTAGACGCGGTTCGGCAGCCACACGTTGAAACCGGTGATGACGCCATGCTCGTCGGCGTCGGTGATGGTCAGCGCGTATCCGATCCGGTTATTGACCGAATCCCATATGGCCGCCGACCAATCCGCCGAACGGGGAATGATGGTCACCCCGCCAATGGTGCGGCTGATGGTGAGGAACGCGCATGAATGCGTGTAGGCGCTCACCACCGCCTGCGAGACGACGGTATCCAGGGCGTTCGACTCGAACACACCGGACACGTCGGCGGCCAAGCCCTCATCAGAGCCTCCGTCGATACTGAAGCCCTCGAACGCGCTCAGGTCGGCGAGCATGCGCACGGCCTTGGCCGGCCAGCCGATCATCACGGACACGTTCGACCTGATCTTGTCGGGAATGCTGATGCCGAAATCCTTGACCCGTTCGTGCGCCGAATAGTAAAGCGAGCGGAGAATATTGCCGTTCTGCTTCTGCAACCACACCCGCAGCAGACGCTCGATGATGTCCCAATCAGCCTCATCGATGCCTTTTATAGCTCGAATGGAGGGAAGGGATTCGCTGGCGAGGAACGGTTTGCCGCCTGCGGCGGTCACGATTTCACTGCTGACCATCAGACCATCACCCTCTGCTTCCTGCCCGGTTTGCGTTTGCTGACGAACGCCCCGTGCAATGCGACCGTGCATGCCTGCAACGGCGAAATGTCGATGTCGGAGCCTTTCTTGTTCCACGCCTTCAGCCCGTTGGGGCCGATGTCACGCAACGTGACGCCATGCGCGGCCATGGACAGTTGCGGCTGGTGCTCCGCGTCCAAATGCTGCAGGGTTCCGGCGTGGATCATGTCGAGCACCCTTCCGGTCGCCGCCCCCAGATCACGTGACTGGGTGACGATCACTTTGATGTGTCGTTTCTGCAGGTCGGGCAAAAGGCTCATGGCCGGCGACTGCGCGTCGATGACCACCGCGCTGGTCTTCGGCCAGCGTTCCGCAAGCCAGTCCACCGCCCACGCGGTGCCCGACTGTTTCGCGTCACGGTATTCCTGCAGATTGATGAGCGCGGTGCCGTCATCGTGGCGTACGGCCATGCCGATGGCCAGGGCGCTGCGGTCGGGCGGCATATCCAAACCGAACGCGAGCCGGCCGTCCAAGTCCGGCTGCTCGATGTTGCCGGCCTCCCACTGCTGCGGGTCGATGGCCGACATGCTGTTTTCCGCATCCCAGATGCCCAAGCCCTCGCGGCGGAAGTTGTCATCGTCGCCGAGCAGCTTGCGCATGCGCAGGATGGCGGTCTCGGACGTGCGCTTCGGGAAACTCGGGTTGGCCTTCGCCCACTGTTCGCGGTCGTCGGGGTCGCAGTCGGGGTCGGCGCTGAATTCCACGTAGAGCATGCCGTCCGTGTGTTTGAGCCCGGCACGCCTTTTGTCGGCGAATGTTTCCGACGGGTCGCCGGGCTGCGGGGGAGTGCCCATGAACACGATCAGCGGATTCGGGCTCACGTTCGTGGCCGGGATCATGTCGTTCAAAGCCTTGACGGTGAGGATCTGCGCCTCGTCGAAGATCTCCACGTCCACCGCGTCGAAGCCGCGGCCGAAGCCCTGCTCGCGGGCTCCGAACATGATACGGCTGCCATTGCGAAACGCTATCTCCTGCTGGCCGTTCGCACGCCGGATATGCTCCACATGCCCGGCCATCAATTTGTTTTGTGCGAAGCCGCACATCGATTGGAACGTCTCATCGGAGGTTCTGGTGCGGTGCGCGGTCCACAGCACCTTGAGGTTGGGTTGCATGGCGCACAGGATGAACACGGCGGAGCCGATGGTGAACGTCTTGCCCACCTGGCGGCATATCGATATGACCGTGCCGCCCTCGCCGCACGCATACAGGCCGTTCTCACGCTTGCCGAGCATGAGATACAGCAGTCCCTGCTGCCATAGGTCGTAGGTGATGCCCATGCGAGTGGCCGCACGCCGCAATTTCGGGAAATCGCTGGAGACGATGCCCGATGGTTGGGAGAGCACTCGGGCGAGCTCAGACAATCGACGCTCCGACATCATCCACCTCGCTTGGTTCCACGGACTCGTCGCCGAACAGATCGGTGCCGCCGGACAGTGCCTCGAGCTCCCGGCACACCGTGATGTACTGGCGGCTCAATGCCGGCAGGTCGGATGTGCGGGTGTCGGGATCGTCCAACGCCTTCCTCAGCACGTCGCGCGTGTGGCGCAGCACGTCCTCCATCGGCTCGTCCATCATCCGCTCGAGCTCGCGGTTCGTCGGCAGCGGCGCGGGCTTCGATTTCACCTTCGGTTTTGGTTCAATAGGCCTGTTGCCGGCCTTCCTCTGCCGGTACGCCTTTTGCTTGCATTTCGAAGAACAGTATTCGGCACCCTCGCGCGCGTCCTTGGGCAGCGGGGAGCCGCACACCGTGCAAATCCTCGCCATGACGCCTCCTAAAAATCGTTGCCGGAGCCGTAACGCGTTACCGTTACCGAAACCGTGGGGAGATATCGGCTCTATGCGCCGGGGGGAGCCACTGCCGGTGGGGTGGGGTGTACCGCCCTGGGTCACACGTCGAGCCGGGTGAATGGGATTGAAGTTGGTCGCGCTTGCATGCCTTTACCTTTGCCGTTGAGAATATTGGCGACTTCGTTGCGCGCCCATTCCAATGTGTGCGTGCCTTTGACCTGGTTGCACCATCGGTGTGCGGCTCCGCTGTTGTTGTAGGTGAGCGTGCCGCCTCGTGCCAGCGGGATTGTTTCGTCGAGTACGTAGCTCCATGGGTCGGGAGACTTGAGGCTGTAGTCGATGGGTCTGAAGCAGATGTAGCAGCATGTGTTGGCGGCCTTGGCCCGTGCCCTGTTCTGCCTGCGCCTGTGCCCGTTGCGTTGCCGGGGGTTGTATCCGTTGCGGGTCATGGTTTTATACTGACGCAATGCTGCTGCCATGTGTCGGCGAATGCCTGTGCCGAGGCCTCGAAGATATTGGTGAGGCTGTCTACGATTATGTGTCCGTCGGGAGTGGTGTGTGTCGGTACGGGGAGGCGTTCGATTTCGCCGAGCATATGCCCTTGGGCGTCCGTGATTTGCAGGTTGATCGTCGGCTGGTTGGTCATTGAGGTCACCTCGAGATCATGGAGTTTGCGGTGAGAGACGGTAACTAGGATTTCATATACATCCACTACTTAAGGAGGTGAATATGAAGAAGAAGATTCGTGATCTGGTTTATGCGGATCTCGGGCGTGAGGTCTCCTACGATGGGCCGGGCAAAAGTCATGTCGTTGGGGTGCTTGAGCATTTCGAGTTCACGCTGTCACAGCAGAGTTCGACGATATGGGTTGATTCGACTCCGGGTGAATCCGGGGATTCGTTATCGTTCCGTGTCGGGTTGGATGACGATATCTGCATTCAGTGACGGTCGCAGGTCAGTTCTTTTTTCAGTTGCATGACCTGCATTTCTAGGACGTGGATGCGTGTTTCGAGCTTTTCGATTCGCGTGTCCACGTCGTTTGCGTTCCTGGGCATGTTGTTCTCCGATGTATGGAATGTTGTGGTGGCTTGGGCGAGATTCGAATTCGCGAGAGAGTGTCGGTGTTTACTCCCTGTCACGCTATCCCAGCGCGACCGGTTAGGCCTCTACCGTACGCAAGCCGTGGCATACGCGGTTGGCTTCGATCCAACGACCTGCGGTTTTGGAGACCGCTGCTCTACCTGCTGAGCTACGCGCATAGGTGGGTATGAGTAAAGCCCCTGAGATGTATGTCCCAGAGGCTTTCGCACTTATCCTGATACGGAGTATACCACGGGGTGGCAACAGCCTACTGCCGGCTGGAATATGCCATTGCCATGCTGACTATCTCCCTGATGCTGAATTCGTAGTATCCGTCTTCTATTGGCTTGCTGCTGGGGAGTTTGCCCCGGCGTATCCACATGATGATTACTTTGCGGCTGACCTCGTATCCGTAGTTGTCCTTGAGCCACTGGCTCATGCCCGCAGGGGTCTTGGTCAGGTGGATTGCCTCGGCCTTGTCTCGGCTCTGCTCGCGCAGCTCGACCACGTTGATTGGGTTGCCGCATTTGCATAGCAGCAGTGATTCGCCTTTCGCCGCCAGTATTTCGCGTTTGCATTCGGGGCATACGCCGATGATGCGCCGTGTGCGTGGCTTGCGGTCCACGTATGGTTCGATGCGCCGGTTCATTTTGATGAGCTGGCGGAGGAATCGGCCTGCGTTCGTCGCCTTGCACAGCCATGCGAGGCGGGTCTGCATTCGGGGGATGAGGAGCTGCCAGCGGTCGCTCCACACGGCTCCCGCGTCGTACCAAGCGTCCTGCAACAATGATTCGGCTTCGTCCAGCAGGTCGATGGCGTGCATGTTGACGGGGCTGGGCGCTTCGCCGCCCTGCGGTTTCCCGCCGCTGCCGGGTTCGCCGAGCTTGTACTCATGCCGTGCGACCCGCTGCAACAGTTGCATGTTGCGGCGCAGATTGTGGAGTGTTTTGGCGTAGGTGCGGCGGCAGTTTTGGCAGAGCGTCCATGGTGCCTCGACCTGCTGGTCGCCGCAGTATTGGCATGGGTCGGTTGGAATGAACATTGTTTGGAACCCTCCACGTTCGGCTATGATGGTGCTTTGGTGAGCGTGCCCTCCGCCTATTGGTGGAGGGTTTCGTTTTGTCTTTCGTTGGATTCAGTGTTTTTACGCTGAATTCAGTCATGTATTCGCGTGTGTTTATCGGTATTTTTTCAGATTAGTGGTTCGATGAATTCCGGTGTCCACGCGTCCGCGCGTGATTTCGGCGGTTCGGGATGCTCGATCACGTACAGCACCTCGCTCAACGGCAAACCGAGGAGTTTCGCCGTGTACTCGGGTGTCGCGGCCTTGCCTTTATGCCATTTGAGTATCATCTCACGCTGGTTGTTCGTCGCGCTCATGATTCCTCCTTGAGTGTGGTGACATATTCGATGGCCTTGCGCTCACGTTTCGCGTACCTCCCGCACTTGCGTTTGAGACGTTTGAGGCTCATGGCGTATATGTAGACTCGGAAGTCGCCGTCCTCGGTGATTCTGGCCTCGTACCGGCTTAGGGTTGATGCCCTGAATTGCGCGGTCAGATGGTTGGTAAGCTGTACTCCGTTCATCCCTCCACCTCGATTTCCTCGCCGTACTCGCCGTAGAGTTGGCCTGCCGCATCCTTGGTCGTGTAGAGGCATTTCGCGGGCGCATGTTCGTAGTCGTAGATGGCGGCTGCGATGACCTCGCGAAACTCCTCACGGGTGAATATCCTCGCCTTATATGTCACGGTTCCTCCTTGATTTCTTCCAGTGTTTTTCGGCTCGGGGGGCATCCGTATTGCCCGCAGTAGGGACATCGACGGTTTCGGTATTCCAATTGGCCAGTGCGGTGAACCTTGATCCAGCGTTTCTCGCACCAGTCACAGCAATGAGTGCTTCCTGTGAGCAGGCGTAAGACAGTTTGCGGAAACGATGGAGGTTCATCAATGATCGGGTGGATGTTCATGCTTCCACCGCCTTGTATCCGCATTCGGTCAGAGACTGCTCGTTAACAATCACGTCAGAGCCTGTGCCGTATGGGTCGTCCGCGACGAACAGTTCTGCTCCCGGTAGCACGTCTACACCTAGATACATGCCAGATCGGGAGGAGGTAAAGCAAGCCACCTTGGCTATGATGATTAATTCAGCATCCTGGTTGTTTCGGTATTTTTGGCCCACCTCGATGTTCATGCTTCCACCGCCTTGACCGGGCGGAACGGAGCTTGAGAGGTCACGTGCTTGCTGTTGAGGCCCGACCAAACAGACCCGGTGACGGGGGATTCCGGGTCACCGATAAGCAAAGCGACCAACTTCGAATTGTCCAGGCCGGAGATGGCGACGCTCCACAAGGCATTGTCCTTATCCCACCACAACCCGTCATGGTCGGGCAGCTTCGGCTTCCGACGCAAAGCGTAGGCGAAATCATCGGAGTCGATGCAGTACTCACCGTCTATCTCGCTGATGCGGATACGCAGGAGCATGTCGCCTAGAGGGTCAGGCTTGAGATCGATGACGGGGAAATGGTTTCCCTCCGTCGTGCAGGCAATATCGCCCACCTGCACATTTTCGATATTGTCGATGCGCTCATACTCGGGGTCATCCACCAATTCGATGGTATCGACGTAACTGGGAATGACGGGCGGCGTATCAGATGATTCAGCCGAGAACACGTGTAAATATGTTCGATGCGCGTCGAGCTGCATCGAAAGGTGACATATACCGTCCGTGTCTCTGGAACGCCGTATGAGCTTCCCTATGAATACGTCTCCGTTCTCCATTGTCACCTTGACTCGCTGATCGAGATTCTGAATCTCCATAAGGGTCTTGCCTTTCCAGAATGGTTTCTCACTGCTCATTGGTTTTCCTCCTTTTTGCCTGCTTCGAGCGCATCCAACAGGTCGTATTCGGCGAGCATGAGATGCGCCTGGGCACGGGTCATTGATTTCAGCGTCTGCGAGTCGCTGCCGGCCATCCAGCCGAGAGAGCTCACTTTCTCCTCGAGCGTGTGGGTCTGCGCCGCTAAGACGCGCAATCGTTCGTCAAGCAGTGCGGTCATCGGTTTCCTCCGTTTCGTCGTTGATTGATTGTTCGATTTCGATGCACAAATCAAGCGCCGCCGCGAACCCTCGCATGTAGGCGTACAATGCGGCCTCCGGTTTGCTCATGCCGCCGATCTCCGTGGCCTCCAAAAGCCACGCCATCGCACGCTCCTGCGGGGTCGGGAACTTTTCGGCCATCACGCGCCCCTCAGAATCGAGCCGAGCGAGGCAGCACCCAGCTTCTGGGCACCTGCGAACCGTCTGACCGTGGAACGTGACTTCGGCTGCGCGGCGGGAAGTTCGAGCGGGTTGCGCATGGGCAACGCCTGCTGCTGCGCCTGCTCCGGGCCGTTGCCGAGCATCCGCTGGCGGCGGTACATCCACGCCTCGTCCTCGGATAGGCCACGCGCCTCGCATTCGCGTGCTATCTGCGCCTCCGAGGGCTTCGACTCGTTGCGCATCCTGCGGACCATCGCGTTCACGTCGCCCGAACCGCACCAACGGCCCGAATCGTTGCCGGCGTAGAAGCGCTTCACCGCCTCCAAGGCCTCTCCCAGCGTCATGTCCGCGCGAAGCTCCTCGTGGAACGTACGAGCCTCCAAGTCGGTGATGGCCGCGTTGCCGTGGTGGACGCGAATCTGCGCCAGCACGAGCGTGCTTTCCTTGAGCGTCAGCATGTCAGAACTCCTTCCCGTGATCGGTTTTCGGCGGCTTCCTCGGCCGCATAGCGTGCTATCAGCGCCGCGTTCGCATCCTGGTTGGCCTGCGAACGGTTCCACGCCGATGGCGAGGGGCGTGCGGTCGGCTCGGGTTTGGCCGGCAGCGGGTCGTCGTCCCAGTGTTCGCCGTCCAGCCAGTTCGCCGGGGTGAGCGTGTAGCCGGGCTCACGGTTCGGGTCCGCCGCATACAGGCTGGCCTTGGCGAGCAGGAACGTGTTGTTGGTTTTCCGTCGCGCCTTCCGCCAAGCCGAATACGCCTTGCGTTTGCCGGTCTTGCGCGGATAGGTTTCCCAGAACTGCTCGAACTCGATGGGGTAATCCTCGTCGGCGCTCTCTGCGGCCCCCTCGGCTTGCGAGGGGGTTTGTGGGAGAGAGAATTCTTCGTTAGAAGAATTCTTATCTGTATCTGTATCTGTATCTGTATCTGTATCTGTATCTGGCTTCGTTTTGCTTGAGTCTTGCTTCACGTCTGCTTCGTTTGTGCTTCGCGTCTGCTTCGTTTTGCTTGAGTCTTGCTTCACGTTGCGTGACTTACCGGACGCTGCGCCACCTTTTCGGCCGGCTTCGGCTTTCTTCGCTTTAGCCTCCTCCACGTCAGCACGAGAACGACCCTGAGCTGCGACGAAATCATGCAGCCACAAGGTGCCGTCCTCATGCTCGTCTAAAAGATGCGCGTCGATGAGTGCGTCTATATCTTCATCGGAAGCGCCGAGCAGACATTTCAAATGGAAGCGGGACAGTTCACCGTCGTTTAATTCGCCAGCGCAGTACGAGATCGCGAACGTCCACACGGAGAACGCGGAAGGGTGCTCCATTGCAAACACGCGAACTTTCTCGTTCTGCCATAGGCGTGTGCTGAGCTTCGCGAACTTTTCCATATCGCGCCCGGCCATCAGTCCGCCTCCTTTCTCTTGTCTCTTTGGTATTCGGCTATCAATGCCAGCAGTTCGGGGCTGGCCGCGATTATCTCGCTGGGCTTCAGCCCCTCCCCGTCCCGTTGGTCTTGGGTTTGCGGTGGTAGCCGCCACGCAAACCGGTGCGACGGCTACCACCGATGTAGTCGTGCGGGTTAATCCTGGCCATCATCCGGCCCCAACGTAAGCCCGTCGTTCAGCAGGAGCGCGAACAATTCGAGCGGCAACCACACGAGCGTCGGATTGGATGGCACCGGCTTCGATTCGCGGCGCAGCCGGTTCGCGAGCTCGCGGCGAATCCGGTAGTCCGGTCCTAACACGGGCCCCATGTGAGTGGCGAGGAACCGTTCGAGCGTTTCGATGTCGAACACGGCCATCTGATGGGCCATGCCCTTGAGGCTTTTCAAGCCCACGCCCTTGCGATGCTGGATGAGCACCCCGTAGGGAGTGTCCATGTTCGCCATCTCCACTTTGAGCTCCCGCCAGTGCTTGCGATAGTTCGGCATCTTCGTGTCCTTGCACTCCACGCACACCGGCTCGCCATGGAACATGACGCCGATCAGATCGCCCTGGTCGGCGTTGCCATGCAACGGCATACGGTCGATGCGCGTGTCCTGCAACGCCCACGCAAGGTAACGCACCGTCCACGTCTCAAGGCTTGTCCCCTTGCTTTTCGATGGGTTCGCCATCATCTCTCCAATCCGTAATCCGCATACATTTCGTCGGCTTCCTCCGCGCACATGGGGCAGGGAATCGGTCTTGCGGGATACAGCGGGCACCCGTGCGTCGGGCAGACCGGTTCCACGTCCGACGGCGTCTCATCGTGATACAAATGCAGCATCAGAAGCTCGGATCACTGGACCATGGGTCGGAGGCCGGAGGCTGCGCCTGCCCCTGCGGCTGCTGCGTGTAACCGGCCTGCGTGCCGTAACCCTGCTGTCCGCCGTTCTTCTGTCGAACGTTGGTGATGGCGACGGCGCTGGCGTTGACGTTGCAGCTTGCGGTAGCCTCGCCCTTCTTGTTCGTGTAGGCGTAGAGGCCGCTGATTTCGCCCACGATGGTCACGTCCACGAACTGGTCCTGATTCTGACGCAGTTGAGCGATCTGGTCGAACACGGGGTTGAGGTTCGTGTAGCCCGCAGGCCACACCGAGTAGTACTGTTCCGGCTGGCTTTTCCAGTTGCCGTTCCGGTCACGGTAGCCGGGCGACACCGATACGCTCAAATACCGTTTGCCGTTCTGCGTTTCTCGCACGCCCCACGCCGTGCCTTGGATGATGATGGTCGTTCTTCCCGTCATGGTCACTCGCCTTCCTTCACGCTGGCCTTCAACTGGCCCAGCACCTTGTCAAGCTCCGCTTCGGTCAGCTCATCGCTTGCCTTCACCTCACGATTCAGAATCTTCGTGATGGTCTCGCACGCCTCCGCGTCCGAAGCCACGCCCAACGCCTGGAAGCGGCGAATCATCTCCGCACGCTTCACATCCACCGGGGAAGGCTCCGCCTCGGGCTGGGTTTCCTGTTGCGGCTGTTCGGACTCGTCCACGCTCACGTCAACCGGCGAATCATCCACCGTCTCGTCGGGCAGGGGGCGGAACAGTTCGGAATAGTCGGGCGTGGTCTCGTCGGAGACGGCCGCGGACTGGGCTTCGACGCTCACCGGGAGCCATTTGAAGCTGCGGCGCACCACCGTCTTCAACGCCATGGCCTCATAGTCGGTGCGCCATGGGCCCTTGTTGCCTGCGGGGCTGCGGCGTTTGACGGCCTCGACTTCTTCCTTGGTCATGTGCACGAACACGCTTCCTGCAGGCAGCAGCTGGGCGTTCACATACACGTCGGTCAGCGTGGCCTCGGTGTGCGGCACGCCACGGGTGGTGCGGAACTTGAAGTGCTGGCCGGTCTCATCCTCCCAGTAATCGAATTCGTCGCCCTGGTACACGGCCTGCGCGTGAATGCTCTTCAACTGGCCGGAACGACGGGCCAACGCGATCATGCCGCGATAGCCGAGCACGAACATGGCCTCCTTCTGGCCGGTGCGCATGTTCTTGTTACCGAATGGCAGGATGTAGGCCATGCCGAGCCCGTTCACGTTCGACGGTTCCAGACCGAGGCTCGTGCAGCGCATGAAGCATGACAACACCGATTCGACCGAGCAGCTGGCCAGCTGGGGTTCGCGGTTGATGGTGCTCACGTACATCTGGTAGAGGCGCTTCTCGCTCATCTCCTGCGGCATGACCGCCGCGATGCGAGGCCAGCTCTTCTCGAGCAGCTGCTTCATCTGGCGCTGCGGGTTCATGGCCTGCATCTGCACGTTCTGCGCCTGTGTCGCTAACTGTCCCATAATCGGTTCTCCTTTACTTGGTTTTCTTCGGTTTGATTTCGCTGAATCGGAAGGTGCGGCCCTCCCATGGTTCGACCACGCGCGTGTAGCCCTTGCGTGAGGAATGCTTGTAGGTGGCCTGCAGGTTGCCGCAGCGCACCCCCTCGTGGTCTCCGATGTAGGTGAGGATGCAGTCCTTCAGCTCCTCCTTGCGTGTCTTCAGTGCGTTGAGGTCGGCGGCCGCCTGCCTGTAGTCGGCCATGAGCTCGCGCAGATCAGTGCTGTCGCTCATGTCCTCGATGCCCTCCGCGGGCTCCGGGTAGGCTTTCGCCACGTCCGCGCCGGTGAGGGCGGGCATCTCGTCACGGGTGACGAAACCCCAGAAGTCCTCTGCCGCATGGATTACGGCGCTCACATCGTCCTCGTCGCGTTCGAAACGCACCTCCACCGGCTCCGCCTCGCCGATGTCCGCGTAGAAATACCCCCAGCGGAAGCCGGTGACGGCCATGTAATGCGTGACCTGAGCCACGTAGTAGGCGGGGGCGATAAGCTCGCCGGCGTCGTCATGCCAGTCGGTGCGGCCACGGTTCGCGTTCGCCGTCTTGATCTCGAGAATGCCCCACGAATCGCTCGCCTCGTCGTAGATGAAGCCGTCCAGCGAGGCGTGCATCAACGGGTAAGTCTTGGACACCAGGGAGATGTCGGTGCCGTCGATGACCTGGTATTCCGGGTGCAGGGCGCGGAATCGACGGCGCAGTTCGACCTCCAAGGCGTTGCCCTTGACGATCGCCCACTTGCCGCTGATATCCTCCGGCTGCTGACGGCCCGTCTTCTCCAACCACAGCTCGTACGGCGTGCTGTAGGGGTTGAGGCCGAGAATCGTGCTCATGTCCGAACCGCCGACACCCAACGCGCGGAAAGCGTGCCACGCACTCTCACGCTCCGCCTTCGTGCGCTGGCAGAAACGGTGCACGTCGAACAGTCCGGTCGCCTGCGCTGCCATGTCAATGGTCACTCGCTTCATTCCTGCTCCTTAGCTTCGATTTGCTGACGTATTCCACTCGCGCGCTCACCCTGCGCCGTTGCCTGTCGATGACGACCATGCCCGGCAACGGCATCACGTACAGGTACGGGTTGCCGGTCTGACTGTTCCGGTCGCTGATCAGATCCATAAATTCCACGATCAGCTCGCCGGGCGTCATACGCACGCCCTCGTCCGTGATCGGGCTCCACAGTTCCACCGTGTCCGTCATCCATATCCTCTCGTAGTCCGACGAGCCGTAGCCCGGCCTCGTGGATGCTCAGGCCGATGAGACTCGCCAGCGACTGCCGGGTGGGATATGCGGTCAGGATGTCAAGGTTGGTGAGCAGCCGGTCCGCGACCGCAAGCCACATGTCGTTCGGCACGTCAGGCGTAGAGGCGCTGCTTGCGCGTCTGCTTGTTGATGCGGTCAAAACGGGCCACCTCCTCGACCTCGAAGCCCAGCACCTGCATGGTGTCGGGGTCGGTGACCGGCGTCGGCCCCCAGCCTCGCGTGAGCTTGTTCTGGATGGTCTTCTTCGCCTTCCCGTAATGTTCGGCGAGTTGTTCCACCGTCATCAGGTTTGGTATCGGCGCACTCATTGGGGTATCCTTTCTAGTGGAGTTTCTTTCCGCCCCAGTAGCCGCTGGGGCTTTTCTTTTTTGCGTAACCTTGCGGTCGTGGACGGCGATGGAATCGCACCATCTCCCGGCCGTGCCGGGGGCAACTTGCAGCCGCCCTTATGGCGGACGACGGAAGAACAGGAAAAACGTCGTCCACCGGCCCAAGAAAACCGACACCGTATCTGTCAGTTGTTTTTTCAGTTATCACGAGGGTTATTCGGTTTTCCTTCCGCTATGCCAGACGGTTTTCCACGCCGTCCGGCAAGACTTATTCGACGCCCGCCTCGCTCAACACCAGGGCGACCAGTCTTAACGGCACGAAGCCGAAGCCCATGAGCGCGGCCACCCCGTTCTCGATGGGATGCGCGCACCCCATGTGCGTCATCACCCAGCCGACGCACACCGCGAACACGACGGCCCACAGAATCAGGCGGCGTGTGAAACCGCGAGACAGTTCGCTGGCCTCCGGCTTCCGATAGCCTGAAGCGTGACGGCCATACTCTTTGGCGTTCATGGGTTTCTCTTTTCGTATAAGGCCCCTCCGCCGGTAGGCTTGGAACTGCGACATTCAAAACACGGCCAACGGAGGGAAGAATGATTAATTGGGGAACGTTCATGATGGAGGTGAGCAAGACCCCGTCAGTGCTGATCGGATTGGTGTTCACCGCGATAACGATCTGTCTGACGATCTTCAACCTCTGGTGGTCGATGAGAAACAGAGTTGAAGCGGAGTGGACCGTAAGCGTCACGTCAACAGCGGACGTCATGATCGACCCGATACCGGTCGCGCAGGTACAGGCAGCGGGGAGCAGGATTCTGAAATCGAACACTACGATGGTGGTGATTGTGACGAACAGTGGTGATGGTCCAGCGTTCTCCGTGACGGCTGAGGGAATCAACATGAAGGGCATCGTCGTAAACGAATACGATTTTCCCGGACAGCAGTTCAAGCAGCTGGTGGTGCAGCAGAAGATCAACAGGGTGATGCCGGGAGAGCGTTTCTTCGTCGTCCTGGACATGATGAGCATTGTTTCGTCATGTGATTTCGGAGTGAAGGTGCTGTGGACCCCGCAGCCCACGCGATTGGGACGCGTGGTGTACAAGGAGTATCCAGTAATGCGTGACCCGTTGAAGGGATCAAGGCATATCCATACCACCACGCGGCCTTTGCTGCGCTGGTCTTCCCTGTTCTCGCATATGCCGAGACCATTCCGACGGTTGCTGCAGTTCGCGCATTGGATAAGACACGATGCCATGATGGACGTTCCCTCCTTCCTCAAGAAATTGGACGATATGCTGCCGGCCGATGACTATTCACCGAATGCGGGCGTTGATGAAGGCGCAGACCACGCAGATGATCGCGCAGACCCAAATGATTGAATTCGCATCCATCACTCCGCGTCCTTTCCGATGATTCGTTCCAACTGCGCGGCCTGTCGTTTGGCTTTGAGCCTCATCGCCTTCCGCTGAAGGCACAAGCGGTTCCACTTGTCCTTGGTCTCTATGGGGTTGCCGCCGCGTGCGATTTTGAGGCATTCCGGGCATTGGAGGAATGCCTCGCCGTCGCTTTTCCCGACCTTCGGGACGCAATGGCATGACGGGCATTCCTCCAACGGTTCCGCGATGATCTTCAACGCTTCCTCGACCTGCTGGTCCCACCGTTCGATGGCCTGCCGTTCGTCGGACGGCGAGAGCGGGTTGCCGCCGTAGTACCCGTATCCGCATTCCCCGCAACGGCAGCCCCAGCGTTCGAAGTCGTATCCGTATCCGCCTGACGTCCACGAATCCATCACCGCCTCGGCATGGCCGTTGCATAACGGACAGGGCAACGGTGTCGGCATCGGCCCCTCGGCCTGTCCGGACTGGCATGCCTGACGATTGTGCTTCCACCACACCATCACGCCACCTCCTTGCCAGCGAGCGCTATGAATGAGTCAGGGAGCATTGACATCGGTTCAACACGCAGACAATCCGCATAAACGGCAATCTGGCCGATGGAAATGGAGGCTTTCCCGCTGAGCTGTCGACGAAGGGTCACATAGGGTGTCCCTGATTGGTCGGAAAGCCACTTAACGGAGCGCTTCGCGGCTTCCAGCGCGGCTGCGATTTTATTTGCCACCTGTTTTGTGGTGCTCTCTTGATTAACCATATGGTTAATGTAAGCACCATTTGGATAGTTAGTCAAGTTAGTTTTTAATCTATATGGTTAATTTTCTCCCCGATATGTGTTATTCTTTATCCATGACCGAATATGGAGATCAATTTGCCGAAGCCATCGCAGAAGAGCTTCGAGCCCAAAAAGCCCGCATGGGGAAAACCAACGATGACATTGCAGAAGAAGTCGGGCTGAGTCCAGTCACCGTTCTTCGCTATCTAAAAGGACAAAGACAAATTCCCATCGATGTGTTTGGAGATCTATGCAAAGCGCTCGGAGCAAACGCCGCCGACATGACCCGCATCGCCTACGAGAAAGCGCAAACGGCATCGCGGATAGCGGAGACAAAACGTCTGGCACACAAGAGCGATGTCAGCCTTGCGGCTTACGGAGCAGAGGGAAAGGACTATTACATGAACCACGATGGAGAAGCATCGGCATGAAACGCCTTATTCCGTTCGACACGCACATGAACTATGGCCCCATGCGTATGGCGATTTATTCGAGCGGAATAGATGTCACCGTAGAAAGCGACATCTTAGACAATATGTGGGGTTGCTACTCAGAAGCAAACCGCGTCATTCTCATAGACAGAAGACTTACATACACCGCAAAAAAATGCGTGCTCATACACGAACTCGTCCATTGGCTGCACGCCGACTACCAATGCGGAATGCACGAGCAACGTACCAGATTGGAGGCCGCGCGGCTCCTAGTAGATTCGCAAAAATACCGTCAAGCAGAACAAACATACGGAGGAGCGCCTTGGCTCATAGCCTCGGAGCTCGACCTGACCATACAAACCATCACCGATTATCAGCAATGCCTACATGACTTTGCAGTAATCGCGCCTGAGAGGAGGTGTCTGATTGGAACACAAGCATGATGGAGTAATAAGGGCTGCCGTTCCCGTCGTTGGACAGTTTCTTTTCGACTCGGGCCAGTGCGTTCTGACCGGCGTGGCGCACCAGCTCTCCATAGACCATCTTCCGCGCGTCGAACTCAAACAGAGCCGCTCCGTCGCGGAAGATGCCGACATGCGGTTTGGCGTAGGAGCCCTTAGGCGTTGGAATCATGTCCAGGGACACCTCGATGTCAATGAAGCCCCTGCCGGACAACAGACTGTCCGCCATCGCGTTCGGTTTATAATCGCTGGCTTTAATGGAATCAACATCGTCCACGCTGTCCCATTTTCCGGCACCAATCATGGACGCTATGATCCGTTCGCTACGGCTTCTTCGTGTGGAGGGTGCGAGAGCCTTGATCGATTTGATGGTCGGTTCGTACCATTCATGCCAGACGCAACTAATAGTGCGCGCATGGACATCATCGAGATAGGCGCAAAGTCTGTCGTCGAAAACCACGCCGAATGGGAAACCGTGGTAGGAGAGCACGTAGCCGTTGCCGTTGCCACCTCCAAGGATATAGTCGAAGTCTTTGTTTCCATGGAATGGCACATTTGTCTTACGTCGAATGATTCCGGCTGTGAATATTTTGTCCCGTGGAATGTTCGCCACGACTGGTTCGTTATAGTTGTAGACGGTGTATTCGACTGTTCCGGCAACATGGGACTTGGAGGGAACCGGAATCGTATTCGTCGATTCTGCTTGTATCGCGACTTCGTCAACGGGAGTTTTCAAGGAAGTCGGCTTATTCCCGCTGCCGTCGAATCGATGCTTCCACGCGAATATGCCGATAAAGATGAAGAACGCCGAAAAGGCGAGAAGGGGCCAAGCGCCGAAGAAAACGAACAGCGCGCAAAAGACGGCCGCCGCATAGCACAGAATGGACAGAACCGTCAGCGTAACGGATTGTACAGTTGTTTTCCTTGCTCCGTGTTTGCTCATACCTCGATTCTACGAGCTGAGGAGTCATATACGTTAATCGCTTAGATAGAAGAATTGCCCTATCGGTCTTACACACCGATAGGGCGGTTGAAGATCCAGCTAGTTCAAGAAAGGAGGACGCTTCACCCCATATCCTACACGGGGCGAAGCCATGCCCGAAATGGCGAACGTTGACGAATTAAATCAAAATAAAGAACGCCTAATCTTGATAAAGAAACCAGTCGCATAACCTCTCGCACATGGAATACGAAACGGCTTGATTCCAACAAAAACGATGGTGCCGAAACACGGCGTTTTGCACGATGGAAGCTAGCAGAAGTTAGTAATTGCAAGGGCTCAGCAATGGTGCCGACGCTAATGCTGTATATTTGGTATTAGATTCACTCAGATTTGATAAAGGAACGAGGTGAGAAAATGAGTGAACGCGAATCAGGGGAAACCGCACGATACAGCGGAATCCTGCATCTCGGAGACGACATCGAGATACCCTGCGGCGTCATGGACGACGGCACCAGACTGCTCTCGGAGAGAGCAGTGACCAAGGCCCTCGGAGGCAAAAGGGGCGGCTCCCACTGGCTGCGTCAGAAAGAAGGCGTCCAACTACCTGTCTATGCCTCGGCCAACAACCTGCAACCCTACATTTCCGCATCCTTGGGAATAAAACTGGTGTCCCACCGACTGTGGAGAGCCAAGGGAACGGGCGGCTTCGGAGCATACGGAATAGACGCCACGGCCCTGCCGGAAATCTGCGAAGTGTACCTCAACGCGCGCAAGGCGGGAGCCCTCACGGCATCGCAGCAGCACATAGCCGAACAGGCTGAAGCGCTGATGATCGCCCTGGCCAAGGTCGGCGTCGTGGCCCTCGTGGACGAAGCCACCGGCTATCAGGCAGTAAGGCAACGCGACGAGCTCCAAAGACTCCTCAGCAAATACATAGCGGAGGAACTGCAACCATGGGCGAAACGGTTCCCTGACGAGTTCTACACGCAGATGTTCCGCCTGCGCGGATGGGATTACGGCAGCCTGGGCGCAGGCGGCAAGAAGCCGCGCATCGTAGGCAAGCTCACGAACGAAATAGTGTACGAACGGTTGCCCAGGGGCGTTCTGGAGGAATTGAAGCGGAAGAACCCGCCGACGGTCGAGGGGCGGAGAAAATACAAGCACCACCAATTCCTCACGGAGGACATTGGAGACGAGCATCTGGAACGTCAGATTAGTGCCGACATCACACTAATGCGTGCATCCGGCAGCTGGGCCGAGTTCGAGCGCCTGCTCGACCGAGCCTACCCCAAGTTCGGAGCAGTACAAGGGGAATTGGATATAGAAGACTAATTAATTGCCCTTCATGCTGTTCCAGCAGCACGAAGGGCGGTGAAGCAAAATTATCAGTTTGTTCGAGATTGATAGCCGCTTCGCGCTCCAGTCTAGCAGCGAAGCGGAGAATGGAGCATTACCAATGGCGAACGTCACCAGATACAAGACCAGCAAAGGCGAAACCAGATACCGCGTGAGATACCGCAAGCCGAACGGCACCCAGACCGACAAACGCGGCTTCCGCCGCAAGATAGACGCGGAAAATTGGGCGGCCGAACACGTCACCATCGCAAAAGCAACCGATATGTTCGTTGACCCGCAGGCGGGGAACCGGCTCATAGCCGAACTGCACGATGAATGGCTGACCGAACGCAAACCGTTCTGGAAGCCCTCGCACATAGGCCGGGAGCAATGCCTGTGGCGCACTCATTGCATCGATGCATGGAGCGGGCGGAGAATCAACGGCATCACCCACGGCGAAGTGCAGCGCTGGGTCAGCGAACTCGCCTCGCGTCGTTCCGCGACCGTGGTCATCGGCGCATACGGGATACTGGCCGCCATCTGCCGTAACGCCGTCCGCGACAAGCTCATACTCAATAATCCGTGCGAGGGCATCGAACTGCCCCGGAAGCCGCAGCGCAAGCAGAAGCGCGTCTACCTGACCGCCAGCCAGGTCATCGAATTCGCCGACGAGGCGCGCAACGCGAAACGGTTCGGCGATGTGCGACGCGCGCTCGTGCTCACGTTGGGCTTCTGCGGACTGCGATGGGGCGAGGCTTCCGGCCTGCGCGTCGAAGATGTGGACTTACGGCAGGGCGTGCTGCGTATCAGGCACAACACCGTGCAGGTCAACGGCAAGCCGGTCGATGGCACCCCGAAGAGCAGCGAGCAGCGCATCGTGCCCATGCCACGCATCGTCATCGACGCGCTCGGGCCACTGCTCACGGACAAGAAGCCCCTTGACCGGGTGTTCACCGACCCTAACGGCCGTCCCATCCGCCAGCAGGCCGCGACCGACAATCCCACGAACCACTCATGGTGGCCGGAAGCCCTGCGCCGTCTCGGCTGGGATTCATCGATGTGGCCGTCCCCGCATGACATGCGTCACGCGTTCGCCTCACTGGCCGTCCATGCCGGGGCGAACGTCAAGGCCTTGCAAAGGGTTATGGGACATGCTTCGGCGAGCATGACACTGGACGTGTACGCCGACCTGTTCGACGGCGACCTGATGGATGTGGCCCACATGATCGACGCGACCATACAGATCGAGACCGGTCGTGGGGAATGTGGGCAAAATGTGGGCAAGACCGTTTTGGAGACACCGAAGGCAGGTAGAAAAACGTTGGAATCATTGGGTTCTGCGGTTTCGGTTGGGTAGGGTCCCCGAGTTTATGCACCTTGATTTTACGACCGGTGAAAAATAGCCGCTTTGCCTTGCGGGAGTAGGGCTTAGCGGCTTTTTCTATTCTCGTCGATTCCCTCGTATTCCCTCGGTTTCCCAGAATAATGTGGGCAAAATGTGGGCAAAAATTGAGTCCCTGAAACCCGCTCCCTAACCCGAAAGTCCCATCGGACTCTCGGAGTCTGAGGAGGCCAGGCGGCTCTTTATCATGGCAGTTGATGCGATTATGGCGATTTACATACTTGCCGGATACACTGTGGTTATGGATCAGGAAACCCGTATGGAAAAGAAACTGGACAAGCACGAAAAACAGTTGCTGAATGACTATAGGAGAATTGTTCCCGACGCGCAATGGAATCGGCCATCGCATATGTCCGCTCGTAGTCTGTGGGAAGCCTGCTCATGGAATCATGATGCAGGGCCGACCACCGCGTCCAACAAGATCGGTGCGTGACTCATGCCATCGTGGGGAGAGACCTTGGACGAGGTGAACAGCCGGGAACAGAACGGCGAGGAGTCCGTGCTGGATCACATGATTCGGGAACGCATCGCCGCGTTCTCCGCAAAACGTGGCAGAAACGTGATCTGCTATTATTCCAGCTGGCTTCAGAAGCCGAACCGTGATGACACCGGTATCAACGATCTGGACATGAACGGTTTCATGAACGCCGTCAAGGACATGGACCGGTCAAAGGGACTTGATCTGGTTCTTCACACGCCGGGTGGTGCGGTGGCGGCCACCGAATCCGTCATATCCTATCTGCATGGTTGCTTTGGTCGAGACATGGTTGCCTTTGTCCCACAGCTTGCTATGTCGGGCGGAACCATGATGGCTTGCGCCTGCCGGGAAATATACATGGGACGTCAGTCATCGATTGGCCCGACCGACCCCCAGTTCGGCGGCACCCCGGCAAGCGGAATCGTGGAGGAGTTTCAAAAGGCCGTGGAATCGGTAAGAAAAGACCCGGGCATGGCCGCCCTCTGGGGCACTATCATCGGGAAATATCCTCCCGCCTACATCGGCGAGAGCGAGAAAGCCTTGAGGGTATCGGCTGAGATTCTCTCGAAGAGTCTAAAGGAAAACATGTTTGCGGAGAATCCGGAAAAGGTAGATGAGGTCGTTAGCCGTCTTACCTCCCATGCGGATTCGGGCATGCATGACAGGCATTTTTCCATCGACACCGCCAGAAGCATGGGACTTATAGTCAAGACGCTTGAGGATGATGACGTCATACAGGATATGGTTCTTTCCATCCATCATGTGTTCATGATTCTTTTTCACCAATCGAATGCCGTGAAGATCATCTCCAGCGGAGATCATGCTTGGGTCATAAACGCATCCAATTGATCGCGCGGATACGCGAAAACCGCCCCTCCGTCCAGCGTT
>JAIJEI010000159.1 GCA_022739095.1 Bifidobacterium sp. | reverse complement strand
CATATACAGACCGGGCACCATGATCACGATCGACGGCACGGTCAGGCAGATGCGCGGGTAGCCGAGGTGCGGCGGTAGCCAGCCACGTCGCACGGATGAGCGCCACTCCGATGCCAGAATGCCCGCCAGAAACGCGCCGATGAAGGTAGCCATCTCGGGTGCCACGCTGAAGTCTTGCAATTCCAAGCGCAGAGTGTCCGTGATCGCACCGATCAGGGCGGCGGTCAGGCACATGCGCTGCGGCGAATTGAACAGCACGGAGAAGCCCCACACGCCGACGAACGCCGCCACGAACCGCAGCAATCCGTTGACCCACGGGTCAAGCCCCAGCGGTTCAAAGCCTTCCGGGTGCAGGTGCACCATCACGGCCACGGCCCAGCCTGCAAGCGTGGCCATCAGGATGATGCACAGCACGTACGCCACGCGCTGGATGCCCGAGGGGAAGTCGATTTTCGCCATGTCGAGTCCGCCGGTGATGAGCGGGAAACCGGGGATCACGAACAGCATGGCACCGATGTATGCCGTATCATGCGAGAGCGCGACCGGGTCGAAAATGCCGATGAGTCGCAGGGTGCCGGTGCAGGCGAGCGCCGCCGCGGCCACGCACACAAAGGTGACGAAGAACTGGTTCAGATGGTATGCAAACAGCCGGCGACGCATCCACTGGCCAAGGCCCGCGCCCACGAACGCACCGATCATGTCGTATGGACCGCCGCCGAGCAGGAACACGAAGGCCGCACAGGCCAGAGCGGAGGCCAGTCCGGAGAACCACGGCTTGTACAGCGGCTTGCGGCGCTCAATCAGATCGAGTCGCTCGTGCGCCTGCCGCACGGTGATGCCGCCATTGGCCTTCTCTTCGTCGGAACGCTCGTTGAAGTGTTCGGCGTATTCCTTGGGCACGCGATTCTTGCGCTTCGTGCTGCTTGCAGCAGGTTTTTCGGCGGTTGCGCCGTTCGCCACATTCTCCGCCGCGCCCTCGGCGCTTGCCTCAGTATTCGCCGCACGCACGCCCGACTCGACCGACTCGTTGGAATCGCCGGTGAACACTTCGGCATCGTCATAGGCCTTCTCTTCGGCCGCTTTGTCTTCGACCGGAGTGACTTCCGCGCCGTCCGCCAAAAGTCGGTGGGCTTCTTCATTGTCATCATCCAAGGACTTGGCCACGGAGGTCACGAGTACCTTGGTCTTCAACGCAAGGTCCAGCGCCTCGTCCACGCTGCCGTTGGCCGCCTCAGCCTCGGCCTTGGCACGTTCGCGCAGGCGCTTGGCCAGATCGGCCGAATACTGCGAAGCGTCACGTTCGTCCAAATGCTTGACCACGCCATCGGACAGTTGCGAATCGACGTGATACATCGATCCCTTGCCGAGATTCACGGAGAACCAGTCAGCGAAATGTTCCAGCAGCCAGATACGTTCGGTGTTCACGCCGGTGGTCGGCAAATCCACGACTTCGGTGATGCGGTTACGGCCATCCGTGCAGGTGGCCTCGATATCCGTCAGGTTCACGTCGGCGCGTACGTGCACGCCCAGCGGGTAGGCGATGCGGTGCATCATTTCACGCACGCGGAAAGAGCCGGTGCCGGCTCCCAGGTCCAGCATGCCGACTCGTACAATCACGCTGGCTTTGGCGGCGATACCGGCGTCCACCACCGGTTTTTCCCAATCGCGCGCAATATCTTCCATGTCCAGCGGAATGGAGTGGGTGTGGAATTTACGTACAGCCGTTGCGCCTTTCGCTTCGGGTGCACTTTTTTTCTTCTGTTCGCTCACATCCTTCATTACTACTCCCTGCCTTCCCCGCCAGCAATCGTGAGGTGCGCAAACCTTCCGCGAATCGGACAGTGTCTCATATGCTGTCCGATATTCGGTCTCTATAGGTGGACAACTTGGCGCACTATATGGACTTCGTAACGTAAGTGGCGATTTTCCGGGACTACACTGTTGCCCACACAACAACCACGTTGAATATGGGCTGTGGGCTCGCAACGACTGGCCTCAACAACTGCGGAGGAGCCGCAGACGACCGGTAGACCGAGCAACCTGATATTCGGCAAAGGAGGTTATATGACAACATCAGAAGAACAGATCACTCCCGCTGACGCCGCCATCGTCACCACCGGGACCGGCCGAAAGGGCCCGGAGGAGCATGATCTTCCCGAAAGCCTGAAGTACGACATGGATCTGTGTCTTGAGATCCTGCGTAACGTACTGGGCGAATACAACCCCGAACTGCTGTCTACGTTCGACACCGTGCGTCATTACGCGGTGGAGGCCAGCGCCGAGCATTTCGCCGAGCTGGAGGATCCGAACCCCGACCAGAATGGCCTGAAGGAGGCCGTGAACGTCATCGACAACATGACGCTGCACGACGCCCAGTTGCTGGCCCGCGCGTTCGCCACGTATTTCCATCTGGCAAACCTGTCCGAGGAGAACTACCGCGTTTCCGTGCTCCACGAGCGCGAGAACAACGTGCCCGTTGACCAGGCGGTCGATCCGATCAACGAGCTCACCGTCGCCTACCACCAGCTCATCAATGAGACCGGCCCGGCCAAGGCCAAGGAACTGCTCAACCAGCTCGAATTCCACCCCGTCTTCACGGCGCACCCCACCGAGGCCCGTCGTAAGGCCGTGGAAGGCAAGATCCGCCGCGTTTCCGAATTGCTTGAGGAGTACAAGCGCCTCGGCGGCTCGGATAAGAAGGAATGCCTGCGCCGTCTCTACAACGAAATCGACGCCCTGTTCCGCACCTCTCCGATCGCGCTGAAGAAGCCGACCCCGGTTGAGGAAGCGGACACGATTCTCGACATCTTCGACAACACGCTGTTCAACACCATCCCCAAGGTCTACCGTCGCTTCGACGACTGGGTCCTGGGCGATAAGGCCGGCCTCGTCGAGCCCGCTTGCCCAGCGTTCTTCCAACCGGGCAGCTGGATCGGCTCCGACCGCGACGGCAACCCGAACGTCACCGCCAAGGTGAGCCGCGCCGTGGCCCGCAAGTTCTCCGATCACGTGATCGCCGCCCTTGAGAAAGCCACCCGCACCGTCGGCCGCAACCTCACGATGGAAGCCGAGACCACGCCGCCAAGCGCCGAGCTCAAGAGCCTCTGGAGCCACCAGAAGGAAATGAGCGAGCGCCTGACCGACAAGGCCGCCCTGATCTCCAACAAGGAGATGCACCGCGCGGTCATGCTGGTGATGGCCGACCGTCTGCACTACACCATCGAGCGCGACGCCGACCTCATGTATCACTCCTGCGACGACTTCCTCGCCGACCTCAAGGTGGTGCAGCGTTCGCTGGCCGTCGCTGGCGCCAAGCGTTCCGCTTACGGCCCGCTGCAGGATCTGATCTGGCAGACCGAGACCTTCGGCTTCCACATGGTGGAGATGGAGTTCCGTCAGCACTCCGTGGTGCACGCCCGCGCCCTTGCGGATATCCGCGAGCACGGCCTGCACGGCGAGCGCGGCGAACTGCAGCCGATGACGCACGAGGTGCTCGACACCTTCCGCGCCCTCGGTGCCATCCAGAAGCGCAACGGCCTCAAGGCCGCCCGCCGCTACATCATCTCCTTCACCAAGAGCGCCCAGAACATCAAGGATGTCTACGAGCTCAACCGCTTGGCCTTCTCCCACCCGGAGGACGTGCCCACCATCGACGTGATCCCGCTGTTCGAGCAGCTTGAGGATCTGCAGAACTCGGTGGATGTGCTCGAGGAAATGATCAAGATCCCCGAGGTCCAGGCTCGTCTGAAGGCCACCGGCAACAAGCTCGAGGTCATGCTCGGCTACTCCGACTCCTCGAAGGACGCCGGCCCGACCTCCGCCACGCTGGCCCTGCACTCCGCTCAGGAGCGCATCGCCAAGTGGGCTGAGTCGCACGACATCGACCTGACCCTGTTCCACGGCCGCGGCGGTGCCGTCGGTCGTGGTGGCGGCCCCGCCAACCGTGCGGTGCTCGCCCAGCCGGTCGGTTCCGTCAAGTGCCGCTTCAAGCTCACCGAGCAGGGCGAGGTCATCTTCGCCCGTTACGGCAACCCGGTGCTGGCCATCCGCCACGTCGAGTCCGTGGCTGCGGCGACCTTGTTGCAGTCCGCTCCGAGCGTGGAGAAGCGCAACACCGAGATGACCGAGAAGTATGCCGACATGGCCGCCCAGCTCGACGAGGCCGCGCACAACCGCTTCCTCGACCTGTTGAACACCGATGGCTTCGCTCCGTGGTTCTCGATCGTCACGCCGCTGACCGAAATCGGCCTGCTGCCGATTGGCTCCCGCCCGGCCAAGCGTGGCCTCGGCGCCAAGTCGCTCGACGACCTGCGCACGATTCCGTGGATCTTCTCCTGGGCTCAGGCCCGCATCAACCTGGCCGCTTGGTACGGCCTCGGCACCGCATGCGAGAAGTTCGGCGATCTGGAGACCATGCGCAAGGCGTATGAGGAATGGCCGCTGTTCTCCACCTTCATCGACAACATCGAGATGTCCATCGCCAAGACGGACGAGCGCATCGCCAAGATGTACCTCGCCCTCGGCGATCGCGAGGACCTCAACAAGAAGGTGCTCGAAGAGATGGAGCTCACCCGCAAGTGGGTTCTGGCCATCGTGGGCGACAAGTGGCCGCTGCAGCACCGTCACGTGCTCGGCCAGGCTATCCGCATCCGCTCCCCGTACGTGGACGCGCTGTCCGTCACTCAGGTGCTGGCGCTCAAGTCGCTGCGCAAGAAGGTGGACAAGGAAGAGCTCTCGCAAAGCCAGCAGGCAGGATTCATCTATCTGATCCTCTGCACCGTT
>JAIJEI010000158.1 GCA_022739095.1 Bifidobacterium sp. | reverse complement strand
CCTCGACTACGTGATCCTGACCGCCGGCTCCGCCTACTCCACCATCATCTCCCGCAAGGGCGAGGTCTCCACGCTGGACACCCCGCACGTCGAGGTGAACGACACCGTGGGTGCGGGTGACTCCTTCTCCGGCACCTTCACCGCCCGCATCCTGCTGGGCGACACGCTGGCAGAAGCACACCGCAAGGCCGTCAACACCGCCGCCTACGTCTGCACCCAGGCCGGCGCCTGGCCCGAGTACCCGGCCGAGATGCCCGACTATCTGGCTGAAATCGGCAAGTAATCCACCCATCCCCTTATCCGCCATTCGTGCGACTTCACGAATCGATTGATCGCAACCGGTGAGATTCTCCGAACAGGAAATCTCACCGGTTTTTTCATATGGTGCGCTCACACTCATGCTCTTCACGTCCTTTCGCGTGTCATGAACTAAAGCGGTTTAGAATAATGCTGTTCCCTTGATATGTATATCCCCCAAAACAAAGAAGTTGAATTTATGGCGACCACCGCGATACCGAAGTCGGTCTCGGATTTCATGCAGCACATCACGGACCTGTGCGGCACCGAACACGCCGCCTGGGCCGAGAACTTCAATGCCTGCTTTGCCAACACCTTGGCCACCACGGTCAAACGGCATGACGACGGCACCACATTCCTGCTCACCGGCGATATCCCGGCCATGTGGCTGCGTGATTCGACCGCGCAGTTGCGCCCGTATCTGGCCCTTGCCGCCGAAGATGACGATCTCGCAAACATGATCGCCAGCCTGGTACGCCAGCAGTTCCGCTACATCACCATCGACCCGTATGCGAATGCCTTCAACGAAGAACCGAACGGTGCCTCCTGGGACAAGGACGATCAGTCTGACTTCTCCAGCCCTTGGCTTTGGGAGCGCAAGTACGAGGTGGATTCGCTGTGCTACCCCATCCAACTGGCTTGGATGCTGTATGCGAACACCGGCAACACCGATCACTTCGATGCCGAATTCATCGCCGGCGTCAAGAAGATTCTTGACGTATTCGAGACCGAGCAGCATCATGAACGCTCCCCGTATTTCTTCATCCGCGACACGGACATCCCCACCGAATCGCTGAGCAATGACGGCAAGGGGTCGCCGGTGGCGTACACCGGCATGACCTGGTCCGGCTTCCGCCCCAGCGACGACGCCTGCACCTACCACTATTTGGGGCCCTCGAACATGTTCGCCGCCGTGGTGATGGGCTATCTGGAACGCATCTTCGGCGGTGAGATTCTGGATGATGCCGATATCGCCGCACGCGCCGGCGAGCTGCGCCGCACCATCACCGAAGGCATCGAAAACCACGCCAAGACGACGAACCGCAACGGAGAGACAATCTACGCATTCGAGACCGACGGCCTGGGCCACGTCAATATCATGGACGACAGCAATGTGCCCTCCTTGATGGCGGCCCCTTACTTGGGATACTGCGCACCGGACGATCCGACATATCTGGCAACCCGACGTACGCTGCTCAGCGACGAAAACCCGTACTACTACGAGGGCGAGTATCTCAAGGGCATCGGCTCACCGCACACCCCGCCGCGCTATGTGTGGCCCATCGCCCTGTCTATCGAGGCGATGACCAGCGACAGCAAGGACTTCAAGGCGCATATCCTCGACCGTCTTGTAACCACCGACGCCGGTACACATCTCATGCACGAAGGCATCGACGTGGACGATCCGACCAAGTACACGCGCGAATGGTTCAGCTGGTCGAATATGATGTTTTGTGAACTGGTCATGGACTATTTCGACATTCGTGTGAAGCACTAAGACGTGCCCACCGCATGCTCATTGCGCACCCACCGCATGTTCTTGTTAAGGAAAGGAACAATCATTATGACCAATAACCCACGGTATACGCTCGGCACCGAAGCCAACCGCATTTTCATGGCTTCCGAAACCTACGAGCTACTGAAGTTCGGCAAAGGCTTCCCAGCGCCGAACGGTGGTTCCGGCTGGCTGAACGCCGACGGCACCCTCGACCCCTCCCACGGCGTCGAAACGTGGATCACCAGCCGTATGGCCCATGTGTATTCGATTGGCGCCATGCTTGGATACCCGGGTGCGGGCGAGCTGGCCGACGCGGCGCTCAAGGGATTGACCGGCATTCTGCATGACGGCGAGCACGGCGGCTGGTATCCGCAGGTGTTCGCCGATGGTTCCCATGCTCCAGGCAAGGTCTGCTATGCGCATGCCTTCGTGATTCTCGCCGCGTCCTCCGCCCTGCTGGCCGGACGGCCCGGCGCCAAGGAACTGCTTGATGAGGCGCTCGCCACATATGACGAGCATTTCTGGGACGACGAGATCGGTTTGGCCGTCGACACCTGGGACACCGAATTCACCGAGCTCGACCCGTACCGTGGTCTCAACGCCAACATGCACACCACCGAAGCGTTCCTGGCCGTGGCCGACGCCACCGGGAACAACACCTATCGCGTCCGCGCCGGCCGCATCATCGACCACGTCATCGAATGGGCGGCACACAACCGGTGGCGCATCCCCGAGCATTTCAAATCCGACTGGTCGTTGGACCTCGAATGCAACGCCGACAAGAAGGACGACCAGTTCAAACCGTATGGCGCCACGCCGGGCCATGGCATCGAATGGGCGCGCCTCATCGTGCAGTGGGCGCTGAGCTCCTTCGCCAACCGAGACGGCGCGCGGCCCTACATCGACGCCGCCGAGCACCTGTTTGCGCGGGCGGTGGACGATGCGTGGAACGCGGACGGCGCGGAGGGGCTCGTCTATACGACCGACTGGAACGGCACACCGGTGGTCACCGACCGCATGCATTGGACGGCCGCCGAATCGTTGAATACCGCCGCCACGTTGCACGCCGCCACCGGCGAGGAACGATACGCCGACTGGTACGCCACATTCGCCCGCTACGTCGACGAGCACGTCATCGACCACGAAGGCGGATCATGGTTCCACCAGCTTGACGGCGACAATCGCGTGATCGGCACGGTCTGGCCGGGCAAGTCCGACCTGTACCACGCCTTCCAGTCCACGTTGATTCCGTTCCTCGACCCGGCTGTGTCCATTGCGACGGCCGTGAAGAACGCGGCGTAAGGCGATACAATTCGTGATAACGAAATAGGCAAGGTCCGACGGAAAACTCCCGTCGGACCTTGCCTATTCCCGTCTCATGCCGTTTCTATCCGCTCCACCAACAGGATGTAGCCGTAGACGAATCAGACACAGGAAAGTCTGGTACTGTCCCTGATCACGAGCTTGGGAGTCAGGATGCGGCGGTTGCCACTGACCGTCTCACCGTTGATGACCTTGATCAGCAGTTTGGCGACCTTCGTTCCATACACGCTCGGGTCTCGGTGTACCGACGTGAGCGATGGATAGATCGATACGCACAAGAAACTGTCCTCGAAGCTAACGATAGCCGGAAGATTATGCGGATATCGCGGTGCGTCCGGATTCCTGGACGGCGTATTGAGCAGCCACTCGGTAATGGCATGCAGACTGGCTGCGGCCAATGTCTCATTCTCGTAGATGAAAGCGGTGGGCGGATTGCTTCCACGCAACATTGCAAGCGTCATTGCCGAGGCGATGTCTACGCTGAAGTTGGTGTATTCGACACGGATCGACTCAAGATCGCGGCGCTTTGCGAATTCACGGAACATTCGTTCGCGATCACGCGAATAGTCAAGGGTGCGGTCCCCCGATAGGTATGCGATACGCCGGTGTCCGCATGATACCAAATGTCGGAGAATCGTTTCCATGGCGCCTGAATCGTCAATCGACAGCGAGGGCACGATGTTCTCAGGATCCGGACCTCCCGCAAGCACAGCCGGCACACCGAGCCGAGCAAGCAGCGCGGGGCGCGGGTCGTCAGCACGCAGGTCAACGAGGATAACACCGTCAACACGCTTACGTCGAGCCCAATCCTTGTAGACCGACAACTCTTCCCTGACCGATGAACAGGGCCGATACAACAGACCGTAACCTTTGAGACTCAGGGATTCATGCAAACCGGTCATGAAATGCAGCATGAAGCCTTCGTCCCGAAGACCGTTTGTGGAGCGTGCCGGGGCGAAGCCAACCGTCATGGTCTTCGATGAGCCGAGCGCCTGCGCCGCATACACCGGGCTCCAGCCAAGCTTCGACGCAGCCTCTTTGACGCGCCTTTTGGTCTCTTCGGAGACGCCGGGACGATCGTTGATCGCGAACGATACCGCGGTCTGCGAGATTCCCAGCTCGTCGGCGATGTCCTTGAGGCCCACCCGATGCGGTTTGGCGACCGGATGCGCGGCTCCTGACTCCAAGTGGAGGGGGTTTGTGTTCATCGTCGGCTCCGTGCTCATCATCGGCGTACTCTCCCGTTTCGCGATATGTTGGCTCCCTGCAATGGGGAACCTCAAAAAAACGGACTTCGATAGCACTCACCATTGCATGCATACTGCATGAATTAGTTTAGTATATGGCATGGCCCACATCGATACAGAACTTCTTTGCCCTCATTCCTCACAAAGTGGAAATTCGCACGGCATGCATTCGATACGGGCCGAGATGCCGCCTCCGGGTAACACCGATATACCGGCTCACCCGGAAGCGATGTATTCGTCAGAACAAACAGCGGCTCCTAGAGGATCGCGCCGTCTGCGCCACGTACCTGCATCTCATAGATACGAGCCGCAGTGTCGCTGCCCTGCGTCGGCTTGTTAACCACCAACTTGACGTAACGGGCATTGACCGGGGCAAAGGCGTTGGACGTGGCACCTTCAGTGTTGCCCTTGACCAACGCGACCTGCGTGTATTCGGTTCCGTCCTCACTGACCTCGATCGCATATTCCTGCG
>JAIJEI010000157.1 GCA_022739095.1 Bifidobacterium sp. | reverse complement strand
GGTTTTCCGAAGAGCTTCAGCCGTCGGCGAGAACATTGGCTAGGCTCCATGCAATCGCAAATAGCATTTTCTGGGAAGTGACGAAGACGTCACTTCCTTTTTCTATGCGAAGGAGCTGCCATGAAGTACTGGAACTCGAACAGGAAAAGCTGCGAGCATGTCGAGCCACGCGAGGATTGGAAGGAATCCATCGAACTGTGGATCGACTGGATGGAAGCCATAGGCCGTACGGAAGAGACCTTGAGAACCCGATGGTACCAGATCGTCCGTTTCTCCAAAATCGTGAACAAGAGCATCGCGGACGTGACCGAAGACGACCTCATATTCTATCTTGCCGGCATGGGCACCGAAGGCAGACGCGGAGTGCGCAGCTGCGTCAAGGTCTTCTACCAATGGGGCATGAAACGAGGACTCGCCCGCTGCAACCCGGCGGACGAAGTGCCCACCGTCCCCGTCACCCTTCCTTCCGGCCGCATCTGCCCCGAAGAGAACATCGAACAAGGGCTCGCATCACCCGACGAGGACGCGCGGCTGGCCGTCATGCTGGGCGCGTTCTGCGGCCTGCGGCGCGTCGAGATGACCCGGATCAACCTGAAGACCGATCTGGAGGAGAACGCCGAGGGCATGGTGCTCCACGTCCACGGCAAGGGCAACAAGGAGCGGACGCTTCCCGTGCCGGCAAAGCTCGCTTCGGCATTGCGGAAACGCACCGGCGTATGGCTGTTCCCCGGAGACGTGCAGGGACACTGCGGCGTCGATTACGTGGCGAAGAGGATCAAGACGGTAACCGGATACCCGTCGCACAGCCTGCGCCGCAGGTTCGCCACATGCGTCTACTACCGCAACGGCTGCAACATCGTGCTTGTCAGCCGTATGCTCGGACACGCCAACATCGCCACCACCATGCGTTACATCGGACTCGTGCAGGACGAGATGCGCAACGCCGTGGAATCCACCACCCGCACCGACATGAGATTGACCATGCCCACGAACCAAATCGTCGGCGCAGACGGCGTCGCCACGTACTCACTCAGCACCGCAAGAATAGGATAGACAACAAAAAAGGTATGCGCCGACATGCGCAAAGAAGCACGTCGGCGCATACCGGCACCGATATCAGAGGCGTCTGCCCTCGTCGGCGGAAGGCATCAGACCGGACAACATGCCCGTCGGATCATCAGTCATGGATACGGAATCGTAGATCGGATCGATTTTCGCGTTCGCCCTATCCACCAGCATGAGGATCCGGTCACGGATACGAGGCTCCACATCCGAGTACGCCTCCTCGATGTTGGAAAGGACCAGACCGGCCATGCGCCTGGCCTGGCCGACGACCCGCTCGGGATCGAGGTCGTTTTCCAATGCCAGCTTCTCCCAATGACGAGGCGTCACATCCCTGGCGCCGGTGACGCCGCCGATGCGCATGGGCAGCTCGGCGGACACCCAAGGCCAGAAGGTCGTGGTCAAAACGTCGTACATGGGAGAAAGCCCGATGCCATCAGGAGAGAACATCAGGGAATAGTTCTTCGCATGCGCGTCAACGTTCCCGACGGACACGTTCAAAGCGAGCTGGGCTATCCATGAATAGCAGAGCCCGTCGGCCGGATCGGCCCGGTGAAGCATGTGCAGCACGTCCTTCGCCTTCACCGTGTATTTCCGTTCCGGGGGCAGACCAAGGGATTGGAGGAAATCCTCCGTATGCAACCGGGCCACTTTCCCGTTCTCCAATGGACGGCGGTCGAATCTCTCGATCACGTAGGTGCGTTCGCCGGCGAACTCCATGACCCCGGCCTTGGAGGATTCCAAACCGCATAGCCTGACCAGCCGGTTCGAGGCGGCCTCAACGATATCGGCATCCGCCGTGCCCTGTTCGGGTGGTTTGAAGATATGCGTCGAGGGTATCGCCGCGTTGGGCCACGCCCATCGGTCGCCGATTCGCGCGAGCGTGAATTTGGGCTGGTTGCCGGCCAGAGAGAAACGCGCATGGGAGTCATGCTGCCACCACGACATAGGGGCCGAGCGCGCGGAAGAGATGCGGGAGGCTATGTCGTCGTCGGAGGCGAAGGAAACCATCTGGGAGCGGGGCGCCGGATAATCGTCATGCAGGGAGAACACGAGACCACCGGAGGAATCCGCGCCATCGAGCAGGTCGAAACTATCGGTGCCGGCGGCTCCCGAAGCACGCATCATGGCCTCACGCGCGGTCGGATTGTCCGGAAGAAGGTTCTCCAGGAACCTGCCAGGGGCTTTCCTTGCCCATTTCCCGTCAAGAGGGAGGGAAAGGCTTATGGGCATATCCACACCCTTGGCGTATTCGAGGGAAACATTCCCCTCGGAATCCTCCAGAAACACACCAACAGGAGAATCGCCCATCCAGGCGTGCAGCTCCCTCACCGGGCGCTCCCGAGACTGGAAAGCGGCAACGCGGCTATGTCTATTCCCAGCGCATCGGCTGCGGGGAACACCGCTTCAATCGGAGCTTCGCCCCGCTGGAGCAAATCATCGGCGGACCGGGGATCGATGCCGGCCCGGGAGGCGAGATCGCCGGCGTTCCAGGAACGGTTCGCCGCCTCTTCCCGGAAAGCGGCCGCGATATCCGATGCGGTGCGGGCGAAAAGAGTCCGGCGTCCACGCGGCGCTTGGAAACGGCTGAGGTAACGCGCGTACTCCAGTTGCGCCTTTGTCGGCTCAGGCGGTTTATAGTCCAGATTCGACATTGCAGGCCTCCTTAACACTCGATTATTCTAGCCTATACAGATAATCCAGCGATTATCTCGCCTTCGGGAAAGGCCATGGACCATCTAGACGTATTCCACCAATCTCCGAGGAGGTCTCCTGCAGCTCTGCACCTGAACGGTTCGTCAGTTTTGTGTGTTCACAATCCCAGGTCAAAGGAGCCCTGATCGGCGGAATGAAGCAGCTGCACTTCTGCCGCCATGCCGATGGCTGACATGTGGAAGGTTATCCCCCCGTTCGTGGAGAGTTCACCGAGTGCGGCCGACAGCGTTCGTGCGGTCGCCATGTTCGAGGCCCGGTATGCCTCGCCGTCATGGAACTGCTTGCGGGGAACCCATCGCAATCCCACGGAATTGGCGAGGACGCCGAACTCTTTTCGCCCGAACCGCTCCCTGGCGGCATCGGCATGATGAAGCATGTCCGCCATTTCCGAATCCCCGTTCAAAGAGTCCAGAAGGGGAGGAAGATCCCTGATTTTCCCGGTTAGCGCTGGATTCGGCATATAGGCTCCTTAATCGATGCTCCCATAAGTCTACAGGCGCGGAACACGTCACATGGACGGACCGTCGATTCTCTTTTCCTCGAAGAAGTCGCGGAAAAAGGACATGGGATCATCGTTGCCGTCCGATGATCCCATGGACGGCTCCTGGAGACGCATTTCCTCGATTTCTGCTGCGGTCTGCTTCGTCGCCTGTTCGAGCTGGTCGCACAGGCTGACGGCCTTGCCCGTGAAAGCGGCCGCGAGGTAATGCGGGTCAATGGTCGCCAAGCGACACATCGCCGTCGAGCTTGAGGTCCCTGCCGTACATCTCCATATCGATCAGATAGCCGAGCCCTGTATCGAACATGGATCGCACGGCATCCGATGCCCACCCCTGGTTCACGGCGGTCCAGGCATACTTCGCCTCCTTCGAGTCCGGCCATAACGGCGCATCATAAGAGTGATAGGGGATCTCGTCCGAGTTCAACGCGAGGTTCGCGTACTGCAACGGGGTGCGCGGGACCGCGTCAAGATCGTCGCGGACCATCCGCACCTTCTCGTACACGTCCGGGTCGTCGTCCTCGCGCGACTCGAAAGCACGGCACATGAGGTTCAGGTCCGTCAGCGACTCGTATTCGACGGGATTCGCCACGGTGGCGAGCAGTCCTTCCCCGCCCTCGTAGTCGCGGATCGCGTACTCCTCGTACCGGCCGCCCAATCCCACCTCGGTCTTCAGGGTGTCCTGCAAGCGTCCGGCGGGCATGGGCAGCGTGATCCACGCGCCCTGCAACGCGCCCTCCGCGTATTTGCCCAGGTTGGCGACGTACACGCTGATCTGGTAGTCCTTCAATCCGGCCATGATGATGCTCCTTCGCTCGGGTCTTTTATCGTGTGGCTGCGGCTGAGGCAGACGGGTCGGCAATGCTCAACGGGTCGGCCGGGTTCACGGGATCGTGGGTTTCGGACGTTTCGGCCTCCTCGCCTTCGTCTTTGCGGGCGAGCCGGCCGTCGTCCACCATCCTTGGATATGCGCTCCGGTCGAGCTCCGTCACATCGACGAACTGGTTCGGCTGCGGGTCTCCCGCAAAGTCGCCTACAACGGCCACCATGTCGTTCGCGTACTCGATGAAGGAATCGACGTCGCAAACCATGAAGCCGTCATCGCCGGGGCCAAACGTGCCGATACCGTCAATAATGCGGCCGGACGGTTCCACCACATCATCAAGCTGGATTACGGCACGCGGCGGAAGCCCAAGTTCCGCAAGATCAGCATCCGAACAGTCGCTTAGATCCGGTACCTGCTGCAACGATTCGACCTCGAAAAAGTCGCCAGACCAGTCGGGCCCGTATTGCGTGTTCTCCTCATTCCACCCGCGGATAGAGATCTCCACTGCCCTGTTGCTGTCCACTAATACCACCATGATGTTTTTCCTTCCCTTGGATGATCGGTGCCGCGCCGTCCGGCGGGCATGGCTCCGATCATCCGTCCATACGGTCGGTCGCGCGGGGCATGGCGTCTACGGGTCAGATGATTCCGCCGAGATTTGATGCTCGGGTCTTTTATCGTGTGGCTGCGGCTGAGGCAGACGGGTCGGCAATGCTCAACGGGTCGGCCGGGTTC
>JAIJEI010000009.1 GCA_022739095.1 Bifidobacterium sp. | reverse complement strand
ATCTTGGCCGAAAACATCCTACCCGGAAAGCGCTCTTCATCTACTCCCACAACGGCTCAACGACGAACCCACACCCACAAAAACAGCAATAGCGCCAAATCTATAATCTATACAAGATACCCTAAAAAGAGCACACTAGTTCGCTGCTTTGATGAAGTCTTCGGCGAATTGGTTGACGATCTGGTTGCGGCGTTGGGCGACGATGCGCTGGTAGTGCTTGATGGCGACCTTCGCGCTGACGTGGCCGAGCTCGTCGGGGATGGGCACGGTGCGCCGGCTGGAGTCGGTCTTGGTCCTGGCGATGCGCGTCGAGCCGCGATCCGAATATCCTCTGTTGACGAAATGGCGCACGGTCAGGAGCTTGCCTTTGAAGCCCGGCATGAAATGCGCAATGTCGAGATACAGGTTCCGGCGCATGCCGCCGGCTATCCTCTCACCGTTCGGCAGCCGGCATTCCTCCACCCACCGGGCCACGTAATCCTCGAACGAGATAAGGCTCGCGCGCCTCCTGCGACGGCGTTCGGACGGGTGAACCCATTCCTGGATGCTCTTGCGGTCCAGCTCCATCAGATGCCGTTCCTCTTCGAGCCACTGGTGCGCCTCGTGCTCCATGTCCGGCTTGAACTGACGCTGGACCTTCTTGCCCGGACGCTTCGGGTCCGGGCACCGCACCTGCCAAGCGACAAGATCGCCCGACGCATCATAACGCGGCGTCACGGTGCCGAACAGGCCCCGACGCCCCGAGACAGTCCCGTACTGTCCTTCTTCGTCCTTGCGGACACGATGATGCTCCTTACTGAATTCATAATCGACGACGCGCATGGGCGCTTCGGAAAATGCGAGGCTTGTCCCGAAGCCTTTTAGAACCTTTTAGATTGTTTTAGATTGTTTTAGAATCTGCTATAATTTGTGGACCCTGAGATTCTTGAGAATTGAGGAAACATGCTCAGCACCAGAATCAATCCGTTTAAGCCCAGCGCCGGGCATCTTCCACCCGTTCTCATTGGAAGAGATATGGTGCTCGCCGACTTCGAAGAAGGTCTAGACAACGGATCAGGCGCACCTGGACGTTTGATGAGGATCACCGGGGCTAGGGGCGTAGGCAAAACCGTAATGCTCGCTGAATTTCGGAGAATCGCAGAAAAACGAGGATGGCAAACCATCAGCGAAACCGCATCAGACGGTATGGCGCAACGGTTAGTGGACAAGCTGCAGCCGCGCAAGGGGAATTTCAGCTTCTCGTTCGAACCATCTATCAGTGTCATGAACGTGGGAGGCAGTCTTGGTGGAGTCCATTATGAAAAGAACCGAATGCCATTGACACTCCGCGAAACCATGAGTCTGCGGCTCGACGAGCTGGAAAAGCATGGCAACGGTCTTCTGGTGACCATGGACGAGGCCCAAGCCGCCACTCGGGCAGACATGGTCGCCATCGCAACCGCAGTACAACATCTGACCAGTGAAGACAGAAATCTGTCTTTTGTGTTTGCCGGGCTGCCTTCCATGTCCTCAAAATGGCTTAATGATGACGTAATGACCTTCCTACGACGTGCGCAACCGGAGCGGTTGAGCGACGTCGATCTGGCCGAAGTCTCTCATGCGTTGGCGGACACGTTCCAGGAAACCGGAATGATTCTAGAAGGAGAACCCTTGCGGATCGCTACACAAGCAACCGCAGGCTATCCTTTCATGATTCAGCTTGTCGGCTATCATATTTGGCGAATCACCGCTCGGAATCACAAGCACGACACAGCCATTACCGTCTCAGCGGAAGATGCTGAAGCCGGGGTCCAAGATGCGCTCAGCCGTCTGGGAGACACAGTCCACGGACCGGAACTGGATGGGCTTTCGCCCATCGATAAAACCTATCTTCTGGCAATGGCGCAAGATGACGGACCTTCTTCCACCTCCACCGTTGCCGAACGCATGGGCAAGGACGTGAAATACGCCAGCATCTACCGCACGCGCCTCATTGAGGCGCAGGTAATCGAGGATCGTGGATACGGGAAAGTCGATTTCGCCATCCCGTACCTTCGTGAATACCTCAGAGAACATGCGGCATATATTCGCATGACATTGGATATCTCGGAATGATGAAGCTCTTTTAGGACTTTTTAGATTGTTTTAGATTGTTTTAGATTGTTCTAGATTGTTTTAGAATTCGGCTGACGATGGCCCTTACTGAATCACCCAGCCGCTCGGACCACCCCTAGGTATAGCGTATTGGGGTGTTTTTGTCAGGCTGCCCGGCCAAGCACAAGAAAATGACGACGGTCGCCGAATACATTTGCCTCACGTCGGCACGTAAGTCGGTATGCGAAAAGAAGAAAAGACGAAACCAGCATACCGGCACGCGCCGCAGGCACCACCAGTGCCGAACATGCCAACCGACACCGCCCAAAGCCATCAGGCCGAGCAACGGAAGTGGAGTGTGTGCGTGGCTGGAGAGAGCGGAATCAAGAACCGTCGTGGCGAACTGCAACGAGTGCTGAGCCAAGAGGAATCATACATTGACGGCAAGCTGAGTCATGCCGCGTTTATTTCCATCGCAATCCTGACCTTCATTACCTTCGTAGGCAACTTTACGCAGCTGCAACTGAGCTCGGCGCTGCCGATCATCGTGTCGGAATTCCATGTCTCCGTAACCACGGGCCAATGGCTGACCTCCGTGTTCCAGCTGGTCATGGGCGTCATGGTGCCGCTGACCGCGTTCTTGACCCGTCGTTTCTCCACCCGTCAGATCGTGATCTGCTCGATGGCGGTGTTCACGATCGGCTCCCTGCTGGCCTGGCTGAGCCCGAACTTCCTCTTCGTGCTGCTCGGCCGCGTGCTGGAGGCGGCCGGTACGGGCGTGATGTGGCCGGTGCTGCAGATCACGGTGTTTTCCATCTATCCGCTGTCCCGACGCGGCTTTGCAATGGGCACCGTGGGCATGGCCATGAGCGTAGCCCCGGCAATCGGCCCCACCTTGGGCGGCTGGCAGACCGATGCCAACGGCTGGCGTTCAATCTTCCTGACCATGACCATCATTGGCGTAATCTCGCTGCTGGCGGCCATGTTCGGACTGCATAATTTCGGTTCACACGACCCTTCGGCCCGTGCGGACTTCTTCTCGGCGTGCCTGTCGGTGATCGGCTTTGGCGGGCTGATGTTCGGCTTCACCAATTCGGAGGCCTACGGGTTCGCCGCACCAGTAACGTGGGGGCCCATGGCAGTAGGCCTGATTGGCATTGTCTGGTTCGTGCTGCGTAACCTGCGCGCCGGCAAGCGGTATCGCGAGGCCGTAGCCAAGGACAAGTCGACACTCCCCCAGCCGCCCCTGCTGGACTTGGAAGTGCTGAAGAACCGTTCGTTCACCATCGGCACCATTACCGCGTCGCTGGCATTTTTCGCGTTCAGTTCGATTCTGGTCATCATGCCGCTCTACATCCAGACCGACCGTGGGTATTCCGCCACGATGAGCGGTCTGATCATGCTGCCGGGCGCTATCGGCCAGTGCGTCTCCCAGTTCTTCGGCGGCCGTGCGATGGATCGATTCGGCGCACGACCGGTGGCTTTGTTCGGTTCGATTGTGTTGACCCTTGGTACCTTGGGCATGTCGCTGGTGGCGATGGATACGTGGATCTGGTGGGTATCGATCTGCCAGTTCATCCGTCAGATCGGCATGGGTTTCCTGCTGATGCCGATTACCACGTGGTCCCTGAATTGCCTGAATGGGCCGAGCGAAGTGTCCGCCGGATCATCGGTGACGAACACCGCGCGTCAGATTGCAGGCGCTGTGGGCGCACCCGTGTTGGTGATTCTGATGGAAACGTTTGCCGCTTTGCATAAGCAGGGCGGTGCCTCCGCCGTCGCCGCTTCGATTTTCGGCATTCAATGGGCGTTGCGTATTTCCGCAATGATCTGTCTGGCAATGGTGTCGATGGTGTTCTTCGGCCTCAAGGGCGACGGCGCCGGTCGTACGAGAGACATTATTTCCTTGTGCGCGCTGCGCGAACGGCGTGCGCGGCGTATGGCTGCGAACTGACGGCAGATTCAACCATTCTCAACGAAATAAAGCCCCGGTTTCCAACACCGGGGCTTCTTATTATGTTGTGTTATCGCAGGATTTCAGCTGGGGCCTATCATGCCCGCCCCATCAGCGTCAGGACAATCAACAGCACGTTCAACGCCACAATCAGTGCCACCACAATCATAAAAATCACATGCTTGACGGCTCCATCAGCCCACTTGCCCATGAGTTCCTTGTCATGCGTGTATCGCATCAGCGGAATCACGGCGAACGGGATGCCGATGGAAAGCACCACCTGGCCAATGACCAGCGCCTGAGTCGGATCCTTGGCGAACCACAGCACAATCAGCGCCGGCACCAGCGTGACCACGCGGCAGGCCCACATCGGGGCGTTAACGTGCAGCAGACCGTGCATGATTTCCGAGCCGGCGTACGTGCCGACCGATGTGGAGCTCAGAGACGAAGCCAGCAGGCCGATGGAGAAGATCGTGCCGATCACCGGGCCGAGCACCTGCGTGATCGCCCGTTGTGCGCCGTCGATGGAATCCGTGCCAGACATGCCATGCAGCGAGTTGGCGGCGAGCACCAGCATCGCCAGATTCACGGTGCCGGCCAGCAGCAGCGCATAGGCCACATCGATTTTCGATCCTTTCAGCTGCGTTTTGATCGACGGCTTTTCGCCGCCTGCGTAATGGTCGTTCACCAGCGTGGAGTGCAGGTAGATGGCGTGCGGCATCACGGTGGCGCCCAGAATCGAGGCGGCCATCAACACCGAATCGGTGCCCTGGAAGCGCGGAATCATGCCCTTGACCACTTCGCCGGGGCTCGGCGGGGCTACGAACAGACCCGCGATGAAGCCGAACGTAATCACCAACAGCATCACGATGATGATGCGCTCGAACGTGGTTTGCGTCTTGCCACCTTGGAACCACAGCATCACCGTGGAGATTGTGCCAATCACCAAACCGCCGATGAACAGCGGCAATCCGAACAGCAGGTTCAGGGCAATGGCACCGCCGATCACCTCGGCCAGATCAGTGGCGATGGCGATGACTTCAGCCTGCATAAAGAACATGAAGCGGCCGGCATCGCTCATACGCTCGCCCAGCAGTTCCGGCAAGGATTTGTTGGTCACGATGCCGAGTTTGGCGGACTGATACTGGATAAGTACGCTCATGGCATTGGCGAGCACCAGCACCCATACCAACAGGTAGCCGTACCTCGCACCGGAGGTGATGTTGGCCGCCACATTACCAGGATCCACATAGGCCACAGCCGCCACGAACGCGGGGCCAAGGATGCCGGCCAGCGCATGGTCATGCGGCTTTTTCTTGTTGTTTATCCCTGCTCCAGCCCCGGTTCCGACTCCGGCAAGCTGGCGTTCCTTCTCGATTTCCGGTGTTTCCTGTTCGATGTCTGCCACAGCGTTCGTCATAGCGGTTGCCGCAGTGGCATCTGCCGCGGTGTGTGTTACTGCCATATCGTTTGCACCTGTTCCCTTCATACCGTGCACAGTTATAGCGCAGGCATGTTTCCCGAGTCAACAGACGGACAATCTGCGGACGATTGATGGATGACTGGCGGACTGGCAGCTGACATTCCCCACCATCTCGCTCATGAAATGTGACAAAACGCCAAAAACTCGCTCATGAAATGAGGAAATTACCGGAAAACTCGCTCATGAAAGTGTAATATCATTGATATCGCAGTAATTCGGAAAGGGGCTCCTCATGTATCTCAAACGCAAAGCCGATGCCTATCTCAATGCATGGAAATCCGACCCGAATCGCTCCCCGCTAATCATCAAGGGCCCTCGTCAAGTAGGCAAGACAGAGACTATCGATTACTTCGCCGCACGCAACTACCGTTCGGTAGTGGAAATCAACTTTGTTGAGGAACCGAAATATCGTGCAATCACTGCGGACGGTTATGGCGCGGATACCATCGTCCGCAATATTTCCCTGATCGACCCAGCCAAAAAGTTCATTCCGGGCGATACGCTCATCTTTTTCGACGAGATCCAGGCCCATCCTGATATCGCCACCGCACTGAAGTTCTTTAAAATCGACGGCAAATATGATGTGATTTGCAGCGGTTCAATGTTGGGCATCAGCTATAAGCAAATCGAAAGCAATAGCGTGGGATATAAGACCGACTACGAAATGCGATCGTTGGACTTCGAGGAATTTCTGTGGGCTCGCGGATACGATGAGGCCGTCATCGAAAGCATGCTCACCCACCTGTGTGACGCTACGCCATTCTCTGAAGTGGAAATGAATGTCTTCTCCACGGCATTTATGGATTACTGCGTGCTTGGCGGCATGCCTGCGGTTGTCGCCTCCCATATACGCACTGGCACGTTCGAGGGAACACTGCAATTGCAGCGCCAGCTTATTTTGGACTACCAGGAGGATATCCGCAAATACGCGCAAGGACTCGATCAGGCACGAATTCTCAACGTGTTCAACCATATTCCCGTGCAACTTGCCAAGGAAAACAAGAAGTTCCAAATCAGCAAGGTCGCCAGCGGAGCACGCTTCAAAGACTATCGCGGATGCGTGGAATGGCTTGAAACCTCGGGAATGGTGAGTATCTGCCGATGTATGTCCTATCCTGAACTGCCGTTGAAAGGCAATTATGACGAAAACAAGTTCAAGATATATTTCGGCGATACCGGTCTGTTCGTAGCGATGCTTGACGACGAGGCCAGTGATGACCTGCGGGCCAATCGCAATCTTGGTGTCTATAAGGGTGCTATGTACGAGAGCATCGTCTCTGAAGCGCTACGGAAATCCGGCTATGACCTGTACTACTACAAAAAAGAGGACTCCACACTGGAACAGGATTTCTTCGTCCGCACGCGCGAATGGCTGGTGCCGGTGGAGGTGAAATCGAAAAAAGGCACCGCCAAATCCATGCGGACGCTAATCGCTTCGGATTCCTATCCGGAAATTCAGTTCGGCGTGAAACTATCCGCCGGCAATATCGGCAGCAGCGAACACGTGTTCACCGCACCATACTTCACCACATTTTTGCTCCGACGGCTCCTGCGCGCTTATGACGAGGGGCAGGCACCTATGCTCAACAATCCTGAGCGGTAGCCCCTATTCGTCTGCGGGCACGGTCTGGCCCGGGCAGGTGTGGAGGACGGCGAGCATGGCGTCCTTTTCTTGGGAGGTGACGGTGAGCTGGTACTTGTCTTTGACGCCAATCTGGCGGGCCACGTAATCGCAACGGTAGTCGGCGTTGGTGGGCAGCCAATAGGCGGCGGAAGCCGAACCCTTCTCCTGATTGGCCGGGCCGTCGACAGCCAGCAGGTTGTAGGGGTCATTGCCGAATTCATGGCGTTTGGCAGTGGACCAGTCGTGCGCACCGGATTGCCAAGCGTTTTCAAGGGCCACCACATGGTCGATCTGCACTTTGGCGCTGGTGGCGCGGCCACGTACAAAATGGATGGTCTGAGCGGTGTACGGATCGGCCAGTGTGCCGGACTCGACCACACAGGAACCGGCGTATTTGTAGGTGATGTCCGTGAGATCGCGGGCGAGCACGTCGTCGCGTACGTCGCAGCCATTGCCGTCGGCGTCGGTGGTGCGGAAACCGAAGGAATCGCGGTCGTAGCCGGAGGAGCTTTGGTTGTCGTCCACGACGAGCGCGTTCAAGGTGTCGGCGGCTGAACCGGTGGCAGTGTAGCCACCGGTGATTTTGGCCGCGTCGAAGCTGACCTGCGGCAACAGCAGGCCGATGGTCACGCCGATTGCTGCGGCGAGAACGATGAGGATCAGCACGCGCTCCAGCGGTCCGGAGGCGTTGAAACGACGACGGAAGTGGGCGTTACGGCGTGCCATCAATCACGCATAGGTGAAGGTGAGGGAGTCGTGGCCGGCGCGGGTGGGGCCGTCGAGGGCGTCGATGGCCGCGTGTTCGTCGGCAGTCAGGGCGAAGCCGAACAGGTCGAGGTTTTCCTTCTGGCGTGCTGCGTGCACAGACTTCGGAATGATGATGGTGCCGTTTTCGATGTGCCAGCGCAGAATCACCCGGGCTGGGCTGACTCCATGCGAGGCGGCGATCTTCTCGATAGTGCCGTTGCCGGCGTTGAGGTCAGCGCCACGGGCCATCGGCGAGTAAGCCTCCACGGCGATGCCATGCTCCTTGCAGAAGGCCACCACTTCGCGCTGCTGCCACGTGGGGTGCAGCTCAATTTGGTTGACGGCCGGCCATGCGCCGGTCTCCTCGTGCAGGCGCTTCAGATCGGCGGGCATGAAGTTGCATACGCCGAGCGTGCGGGCCATGCCTTCGTCGCGCAGCTTGACGAAGGCCTTCCAGGTGTCGGTGCTACGCCAGTCGAACGGCGTGGGCCAATGGATCATGTACATGTCCACGTAGTCGAGCTGGAGGAGTTTCAGGGAGTTGTCGAAAGCTTTGAGCGCGGAATCGTAGCCCTGCTCGGAGTCGCGCAGCTTGGTGGTGACCCACAAGGTCTCACGCTCGGCACCCTTGTTGTATCCGGAAGCGGCGAGCGCACGACCCACGCCGGCCTCGTTGTTGTATCCGGCGGCGCCATCGATGTGGCGGTATCCGGCTTCCAGCGCGGATTCGACGACAGGGGCCACGCCCTCGTCATCGATACGCAGCACGCCAAGACCGACCTGCGGAATGGAATGGCCGTCTTTCAAGGCGATATCCGGCACGTTGGCGGGGTTGATGTGTCCGTTGGTCACGATGTGCGATGCTTCTTCATGTGCTCTTCATGCACTGCAACTACACGCCACTGTACACGGTTATGCAGGCGATGTGCGGGGGCTGCAACCAAACGGCATGATTGCGCCCGGCCTTCCGTGTGGGAGAGCCGAGCGCGATCACGACAACATCACGCTCTACTCCTGCGACCGGCCCCTCGCCCTATTGTTCCCGGGCGCGAATTTGCCCCCGGTACAGGCGTCAATCGATTGACGTTTGCACCGGGGCAGAAATCGTTGTCCCGGTACGCAATTTCGGGCCATTTTCGAGAACCAGGACAAGCCAATCCCCAAAGTCCACATACCCCGACAAACAGAATCGGCAGAATACAGCCAATCCCGAAATCAACATACTGTCCCGGTTCTCACGTAAAACGATTGACGCGCAAACCGGGGCAACGGGAATTGTCCCGGTACGCGAAAAACACCCGTTTTCGAAAACCAGGACAGTGATTTCTGTCCTGGTACCCACATCAAACGATTGATGCACGAACCGGGACAGAATCGCATCGCTGCGCCGAGACAGACACATCTGGCAGCCGGCTGCCGGCAACCGCATCGTAATGACGCGTCAGTCTTTATCAGGAGCGCTTACGACGCCAAGCGAGCGAGATCCCGCCGGCCACGCCGAGAACGACGACCGCAAGACCCACGGCAGTCACCGCGCCACCGGTATTGCTCAGCACACCAGTAATCTTGTCACCATTCGCACCGTTGGTCTTATCGCCCTCGTCTGTATCGGGATTGGTAGTAGCCCCGCCATTACCCGCACCGTCCGAACCGTTGCCGGAACTACCTTCGGCCCGAGCGGTAACAGCAACCGTATAGGTTTCGGTGACATTCGGATTCGACTTGAGCGTTACGGTAACCTTCGCCGCATCAGCGGGAGCGGAGAAATCGTAATCGAGCGTGAACTGGTCGGCGGAAAGCGTCACGTTGCCCATGCCTGCGGAATAGTTGCCCACAACCTTGAGATCATGGTCGGCATCGATGGCATCGCCCACCTGATAGGTGGTTTTGCTTGGCGTGACGGTCAGACTGGAGACCTCTTTCTGGGCGAGGCCGACAATGGCGTCGGCAACAAGCTTGGTCACATCGTTCACGTCCTGCTCGGTATAGGTGCTGCCGGCAAGCAGCACGTCAGTGGCGGCAAGCGCCTGATCGAGCTTGGCGAGCGACTCGTTGGTGTACTCATCGCGATTGATTTTCCCGGCTTCGGCCACGGCCTTGTCCAGGTTCTCCGTGGATGGCTTCACCGGAGTTTCGGTCTTTTTGACGAGTGAGACCTTGTCCACATTGCCCCATGCGCCGGCAGGCAGGTTGCCCGTGATGGCGATGGTCACGGTGCCATCAGCACCCACGGTGACAGGCACGGTGGCGGTATCGAACTTAACCCAACCGTTGAGTTTCAGCGCATCGGACGTGGTCTTGCCACCCGCTGCGGCGGAGAGGGTCACGCCATCGGCAATAGCGGCGTTGTCCGCTGCCGCGCCTTGGCTCATGGCGGTCAGCACGTATTCGCCAGGCTCAAGTCCGGTGATGGTCTGCGTGGCAGAGAAGCTGTAGGCGTCGGACGCCCAGAACTTCAGCGCGCGCTTGCCGTCGGCGGCGTTGCCACTGTCTTCGGTGATGGACGCACCGGTGCCGGTAATGGTCCAGTTCTTATCATTTTCAGCTTTCTCGAAGCTGCCGTCCGTTACGTAATCCTTGGCGGGAGTGGCAGTGACGGTGATGGTGGCAGTCACGTCGTGTCCGGCGTTGGTGGTGCCGGTGATGGTGTATGTGCCCGCGCCACGAATCCAGTCAAGCGCGGCGGATTGCCAGTTCACGGTTTCGGTCTCATCCACCCCATCCTGATAGTGCGCAACCACTTCACTCGGCAATTGCGCTTTGATTGCGTCGATGGAATCCGAGTCGATCGCGGTAATCTCCACTGGATCTATCTTGGTGAACACATGGTCGGTGACGGCACCGGTGTGAATGTACTTGAACGTCGGCAGAGAGGCGAGCGCCTTGCCATCGAAATCGAGCAAAGCTTGGTTATCGACACCCGAGCCGCCCCAGTACAGGCCGGCGTCATTGGGATCGTATTCGCCGGCCGCTTCAGTGGCCCAGCCGCCACCGTACTTGTTCCACGTATCCACCAGCTCGGCGTTATCCTTGCCGCCGGTGCCCACGGGCACCCATGCGGGCTCCCAGTAGAACACGCCCAGGCCGTCGTTTTCGCCATCGCCATCATTGTCGCCGATATTGTTCACGGCCTCGGCGACCGCGTGAATCTCATCGGCCTGGCCTTGCGGGCTGATGTCGTATTTCTTGAGATTGTCGGCGGTTACCTTACTGGGCACCGTGTTGGAATCGTCGTCGCCGTCATCCAAGGTGTATGCCCACGACGTTTCCGCTACCATCACATCTTTCTTATACGTGGAGGCCACGTTCTTGAGCACGCTGGTGAGGTTTTCGGTGGTGCCATGCCAGAACGGGTAGTAGGAGCTGGCGAACACATCGTAATCCACATTGTGGCTGTTCAGCTGCTTGGCGTAAGTGGCGTAAGTGCCGGCTTTTTCCGGGTTGGTGAAGTGGAGAACGACCTTGGCTTCGGGGAGCACTTCGCGTATGGCTTTGGAGCCTGCGGAGAATACTTTGGACATGCCGTCCCAGCCGGAGATGCCGGCGATTTTCGCAGTGGTTTCGTTGCCGACCTGCACCATGCCGACGTCCACGCCGGCTTGTTTGAACGTGGTCAGCGTCTGCTTGGTGTAGTCGTATACGGCGTCGGCGGTTTTGTCCGCGTCGCCTTCAAAGGATTTCCACGCCTTGGGCACCTGCTGCTTGCTGGGGTCGGCCCAGAAATCGGAATAATGGAAGTCGACCAGTACTTTCAGCCCTGCTGCTGTGGCTCGCTTGGCCATGGTCAGCGCGCGATCGGCGTTGACGTTGCCGCCGCCATACCCTTGGCCGTCTGCGGTGAACGGATCGTTCCACACGCGCAGGCGAACATAGTTCACGCCGGATTCCTTGAGCAGCGTAAACAAATCCTCGACCTCGCCATTGGCGTTCTTGAACGTGACGCCGCTTTCTTCCAGCGAGAGCATGGATGAGACGTCCATGCCGCCAATGAAATCATCGCTTAAGCCTTGGATGGCCTTGACCGACACGTCGGCTTTGACCGGTTCTTCTTCGGCGGCGTTTGCAGTGAACGTGCCTCCTGCGCAGAGCATTATGGCGGCCACGCTGGATGCCATAATGCGAGTAAGCGCGGTATTTCGGCGCATGCTTTTCTCCTTTGAATGGTGCGCGCCCTGAACGAGCGCCCAGTATTGCTTGGTGCTAGTTTCCTTTATACACCAAGTGGTACAGCTGTGTATCACACGATTTGTATCGCAGCATTCGATTTCACATTGGTCAACCGGTGCACCATGTTTGCTCTGCATAATTCCGCCATGTTGCGACGCAACACGCCCGCGGGGATACCTTATGCGCGCTCAACCCACACAGCCGTCGCTCGTTACCCCGTAACCCACGAGGGGCGGCGAAACCCCATGGGGCGGCAACTTGCCCATGGGGCGGTCGGTAAAATTTTACCTTCCGCAGAATAAAGCCATTTTCAACCACCGACCCATGAGGAATTCACCGCCCCATGGGCCAATCATCACCCCATGAGACAGCTCATTCGCACAGCAACACTATTTGCCGAGCAACACCCGCTTGGCGAGTTCGGGACCATATTCCGCCAATGCGGAGTCTTCCGACGCGATGCCGGCGGGGTCACCATTATGCTCACCATTGTCACCAACACCAACACCAACACCAACACCAACACCATCGTCGTTACCACCACCATCGCCAGCCGTCGCAAGATTCTCAGTGAGCTTGGCGACCAGACGCGCATGGGCCTTTCGTCGATCTTCACGAAAATCACGAACACAATCAGGCCAAGCACAATGCACACCAGCGGAATCATGAAGGCGAAGGTCTTGAAGATGGTGATGTCCTTGGCCGTCATGTCGGCGGCGGTGGCGGAACCGATCATGCCGGCGGCCACGGCCACGAAGCCGACGAAGCCGTTGGAGAATGCGCCGGCAATCTTGTCGAGCATTGGACGCACGGACAGCGTCACGGCTTCGTTGCGTTTGTCTGTTTTCAGCTGGCCGTATTCAATGGAGTCCTCAAGGCACACGATCACGGTCATCTGAATCTGGGTCTGCGGCAGGTAGAACAGCACTAGTGTCACCAGCAGCAGCGGGATATTCGTGGAGGCGACAATCAGCAGCAGGTAGGCCACGACCATCGCGGACATGCCGATGAGGAACAGATAACGGCGGGGCACCCACCTAGTGATGACCGGGAACAGTACCGACATAATCAGACCGCACACAATAGGGATGACGCCGGTGACCGGGAAAAGGTCCATGCGACCAAGCACATATTTGAACAGGTAGACCATCACGCCACCGGTGTCCACGTTGGCGATGGCGTAGAACACATAAGCCAAAGCGGTCCACATGAGCTGGTCGTTGTGAATCAGGGCGCGGAACGCTTCAATCGGGTTACCGTTCTCCTGGGCCTTGGTGCGCAGCGTGCTCTGTTTTTCCTTGACACCGAACACTACACTCAGAGCCGTGAGAGCGCCGAGTAGGGCCACAATGATGATGAACGCGGTCCAACCATTCTGGTTCTGCTGGCCGGCATCGAAGCTGAAGAAGGTGACGATGGGCATCACGGCGATAGTCAGACCGTTGTACCCGAGCGATCCGGTGAAGGTGCCGGCTGCGGTGCAGATGCCGCGCTGATGGGAGTCGTAAGAGATGGAGAGGATCATTCCCCAGTAGGAGATATCGCGCAGGGAGTAGAACACATCGAGAACCACGAACAGGACGATGAACAGCGTGGTGTTGACGTTGACCAAGCCGAACAGGCCAGTGTAGACCATGACGATCAGCACGGCGGACACCAGACCGCCGATGAGCTGCCAAGGGCGGAATCGCCCGAGTTTGGTGGTGGTGTATCCACCAGGTTGCCCAGCAGCGGGTCCACGAAGATTTCCGCGATACGAATGATCACGATCAGCGAGGTGATGATGCCGATGAGCTTGCCCACCACGGCCTTGTCCACTCTGGCGAACAGCGAGTTACATAGACCACGAAGTAGGTGCTCAGCGCGTTGTAGAATGCCGACTGGCCGAAGTTGCCGAGCGCGTAGGCCACAAGTCGCGCGGGAGCAATGTCCTCTTTCTCATCATGATGGGATTGCGTAGACGATTCAGTTGACGCCGTCATCAGATACATCCCCCCCAGATTCCATGTACGCATATCAGCGATGTTGCGGCAATTCACACATCGCGCGTGTGATACACCGGTAAACCAAAAATAATGTACACCAGCTCGTAGAGAAAACATACATAAAGTTGCTACTTAAGCACAGAAATTAACAAAAAGTCACTAAACGATTGAACGGCGTCTCTTATCGTGGGGGAGATGCACGAACTCGGAACGGAGTGAACGGCTACCTCCGATGACACATGAGGGCCACTCAAACGAGTGACAATTACGACTTACGACGGGAGATGACAATGTTCCGCAAGGCTCCCCTCAGTCACCTTCGGTGACAGCTCCCCTCAGGGAGGGAGCCAGATTAGCGTCAGCGCGTGGAGGCGCGGGCAATGACCTGGGATTCGGTGGTGAGCAGCTCGGGCTGAGTGATGCTGCCGTCGATGCGCCCGAGGATACGATTTACGGCCGTGGGAGCTGTCCAGTCAAGACGGGAATCCATGGTGGTCAGTGGAATCTGCAGGTAGGAGGCTTCCTCGTTATTATCGAAGCCAATGACCTGCACCTGTGCGGGAACCTCGTAGCCTGCGGTGCGCAGCGCGGTCAGTGCGCCGATGGCCAATTGGTCATTCAGGGCGATCACACCGTCGAACAGTACCCCGGAATCGATGAGCCGTTGGGTCACGCGGGCACCGGCTCCGATGGTCCAGTCCTGGTCGGTGTTGCCGATCAGCCGTGGATCCACGGTCAGACCACGTCGACGCGTCTCCTCAATTACGCCGCGCAGACGCAGCTGAGCGTTGCCTTCCACGGCCTGCAGCAAAGCGTCTTCGTCATAGACATCACGAGCGCCGACTACGGCAAGTCGAGTTGAACCCCGGTCATACAGGTATCCCGCGGCCGTGGCGGCTGCGGCCACATCGTCCGGAGTCACATGATCCGCAATGCCCCACGTGGTACGTGCACCGACGATGACCAGCGGGAAGTCAACCTTCAAATCGTCGGGCGAGATGTTTTCCACCTCGCTCATGGAGAGGATCATGCCGTCGGACACGGTGGAATTGAATTTGCTCAGCAGGTCGCGCGCGCCTTTGGCGGAGCCTTCCGCATATGTGGTGACGTATACGGAATAGTCGCGTTGGCGGGCGGCCTCGATGGTGCGATTGGCGAGCTCGGCAAGATACGGCGGAATCAGCGAGGGCACAGCAAGGGTGATGAAGCCGGTGTGATCGCGGTTGAGGTTACGCGCGGCCACATTGACGCGGTAGTCGAGGTCCTTGATGACCGACTCGACCTTGGCACGGGTCTCATCGGTCATACGCCCGGAACCATTGATCACGTTCGATGCGGTTTTGAGCGATACACCTGCGGCCTGAGCGACATCGCGTAGCGTAACTCGACGCTTGGCTGGTTTCTCGTCGCTCATGCCGCACTCCTTTATTTAGACAACATTGCCATTCTAGCGCGCGGTCTAGTATCCTGCGTCTTTAATTCGTTTACTAATTCTGGTATGGTTGGCGTATGGCGAGAACGGGAAGGCCCAGGGCCGAGTTGACATTGACCGATGACGAGCGTGACCGGTTGGAGCGTTGGGCCAGGCGCCGCAGGTCGTCGCAGGCTTTGGCGTTGCGTTGCCGGATCGTGCTGGCGTGCGCGGAGGGCCTGTCGAACAAGGAGGTGGCCGGACGGGTCGGCGTGAGCCTGCCGACGGTGGGCAAGTGGCGTCGGCGGTTCCTCGAGTCGAGGCTGGACGGCCTGTCGGACGAGCCGAGGCCGGGCAGGCCGGCGACGATCACCGACCGGATGGTCGAGGGCCTGCTGGTCGCGACCCTCGAGGAGACGCCGAGGGGCGCGACGCACTGGAGCCGGCGGCTGATGGCCGAGCGTACGGGGATCAGCAGGTCGAGCGTGGGCAGGATCTGGCGGGCGTTCAACCTCAAGCCCCACCGCGAGGACGGGTTCAAGCTGTCGAACGACCCGCTGTTCGTGGACAGGGTGCACGACGTGGTCGGCCTGTACCTCGACCCGCCCGAGAGCGCGGTCGTGCTGTGCGTGGACGAGAAGAGCCAGATCCGGGCGCTCCAGCGCTCACAGCCGGCCCTGCCGATGATGCCGGGAATGCCCGAGCGGCGCACCCACGACTACGTGCGGCACGGCACCACGAGCCTGTTCGCCGCGATGAACGTTGCCGACGGGACCGTCATCAGCGCCACGCACCGCCGGCACCGGGCCGCCGAGTTCGTCTCGTTCCTCAAAAAGATCGACGCGTAGGTCCCCGACGGGCTCGACGTGCACGTGGTGTGCGACAACTACGGGACCCACAAGACGCCGGGCGTGAACGCATGGCTGGAACGCCACCCGAGGTTCCACATGCACTTCACGCCGACCTATTCGAGCTGGCTGAACCAGGTCGAGCGCCTGTTCGCCGAGATCACCCGCCAGATGCTCCAACGCAGCGACCACCGCAGCGTCCAGGCATTGGAGAGGGACGTGCGCGAATGGGTCAGGGCGTGGAACGAGAACCCCCGGCCGTTCAAGTGGACCAAGACCGCCGACCAGATCCTCTCCTCCCTCGCCCGATTCCTCCAGCGCACCACCGGCATCTAGACCACCGAATTCAACAACGAACTTCCAACGCAGAACACTAGTGCTGCTTTTGCGCGGCGACCAGTGCTTCGGCGGCAGCCCTGGTCGCGATGGCGCGTTCCTTGGCGCGGCGAGCACGAGCCAGCTCGGCCTCGGCGGCCTTGATGTCGGACTCGGCCTGCTTGAGGTCGGCGGTGGCGCGGCCACGCAGGTAGGTCGGGAAGAGCTCCGGAATCATGATCCACGGAATCGGGCCCATGGAGAAGGTGAAGCAGGAGGTGAAGCACATCACGAAGATGAGCATGAGCAGCTGGTAGTTGTTCGCGTAAGAGAAGGAGCTGCCGAGCGCGAACAGCACCATAAGACCGGAACCAACAGCCATGAGCTTCTTACGGCCTGCGGTATCGATCAGGTACATGCCCACCACGGTGAACACGAGCTCGATGTCACCCACCAGGGAGGATGCCAGGAATTCGGTGTTGCCGCCGAAGCCCATGTGGGAGAACATGACCGGGCCGTAGTAGCTGATGGCGTTCATACCGATGGCCTGGTTGAAGATAGCCAGGAAGATGCCGATCAGCAGGGCCTTGCGCAGGCCGGGCTCAGCGCGTACTTGTCCTGCAGGAAGCCGATGGCTCCCGAAATGGACACGGTCATAACCGTAGAGCAAACCGGTTAGACACGGCGTTGTATACAATCCACAAAACCAGACAGACAACTTCTCCGTTGCCCACAACGCGCGCAACCTTACGCCAGCGTAACCTAACTTGTCAGATTGGCTCGATTTTGTCAACAGCCATCACGCAACGCATGTAAGGACACGGCCCGCTTATGCTTGACCACTACACCACGCCCGGCGAACCCATCGAGATCCGCGATGACCAAACCATCTATTCACTGCTCACCGACCGCCTTGCCCGCACCGGCGCGGACACGGTAATCGCCGCCAAGAAAATCGGCCCCGGCCGCTGGCAGAACGTCACCACCGGCGAATTCCACGAGCGCGTGGTCTCGGCCGCCAAGGGCCTGATCGCGCTCGGCATCACCAAAGGCGACGCGGTCACTATCTTCTCCTCCACCCGCCTTGAATGGGGCATCCTCGACTTCGCGCTGGCTGCAGTGGGCGCGGTGAGCGTGCCGATTTACGACACTGACTCCGCCCCGCAAGCCCAGCGCATCATGAACGATTCCGCGGTCAAGCTGGCCTTTGCCGACAACCGCGAGCGCTATGACCGGCTCGATTCGGTCAAGGACCACTTCCCCCCCCTGAAGCAGATTCTCATGCTCGAGGGCAACGCGCTGGGCGCGCTCGAAGGTCTCGGCGTGGCTGTTTCGGACGAGGAACTGAACGAGCGCGTGGCCACCGTGCGCACGGACGACCTGGCCACCATCGTGTACACCTCGGGCTCCACCGGCAACCCGAAGGGTGCGGAGCTGACCCACAAGAACTTCGTGTCCATTACCATCGCCGCCTCGCAGGCGCTGCATGAGGTGGTTCTCGACGATCACCCGCGATTGCTGCTCTTCCTGCCGTTGGCCCACTGCTTCGCACGCTTCATCCAGTACGCCTCCATCGCCTCCGATGATGGCGTGGTCGGCTACCTGCCGGACACCAAGTCCCTGCTGCCGGACCTGCGTTCGTTTGAACCGACCTACCTGCTGGGCGTACCGCGCGTGTTCGAGAAGGTGTACAACGCCGCCTCGCACAAGGCCGGCGCCGGTTGGAAGGGCCGCCTGTTTGTCAAGGCGGCCGAGGCCGCGCGCGTCTGGAGCCGCAAGGAGCAGGCCGGCGAGCAGCACACATTTGCCGAAATCGCCGAGCGCGCCAAGTACGAGACGCTCGTCTACCGCACGGTTCGTGGCGCTCTGGGCCCGAAGATCAAGTACGTGGCCTGCGGCGGCGCGCCGCTGTCGCTTGATCTGGCACATTTCTACAACGGCATCGGTCTGCCGATGATTCAGGGTTATGGCATGACCGAAACCGCCGCCCCGTTCGCCGCCACGCGCGTGACCGACAACGTAATTGGCACGGTGGGCCAGCCCGCGCCCGGCTCCTCGATTCGCATTTCCGACGAAGGCGAACTGCAGGTCAAGGGCCCGAACGTGTTCCGCGGCTACCACAATCTACCGGAGAAGACGGCCGAGGCATTCACCGCCGACGGCTGGCTCAGGACCGGCGACTTGGCCGACATCGATGATGAGGGCCGCATCATCATCACCGGCCGCATCAAGGACATTATTATTACCGCCGGCGGCAAGAACGTCTCTCCCATTCCGCTGGAGGAGGAGATCGCCAAATGCCCGATTGTGGAGCACTGCGTGGTGGTGGGCGACCAGCACCCGTTCATCGGCGCGCTGGTGACGCTCGATCCGGAGTCGCTGGCATTGTGGCTGCCCGCGCATGGACTGTCCACGGAGACGCCGGTGGACCGGCTCGCCACGAACGCCGCGGTGCGCGAGGAGATCCAGCAGTACGTAGACAAGGCGAATGCGACGGTATCGCGTGCCGAATCCGTGCGTAAGTTCGCCGTGCTGGACACGCAGTTCACGCAGGAGAACAAGTGTCTGACGCCGTCGCTGAAGGTAGTGCGTCCGGCTGTCAACCGCGTGTTCGCCGATGTGATCGACAACGAGATCTACAACGGCAAGCGGTGAGACGCGCGGTTCCTTGTGATCCGACATGAAGAGAGGGCCTTTTTGTGGGCCCTCTCATTTTTGCGTGACCACGAAATTATAATCGAGATTGCCACCTCACGCCAACGGTTCCGCACCAGGCAGCGGCGCGTCTGTGTTATCTGGAAACATGGCTGCATCTTGCTGGAAAACATCACCTGAAGTGTTCTAAGGTCATTGGATGTTATTTTTTATCACATAAAATATCACTTTTTTATACAGCATGTGATAAAATTATCAACATGATCCCATCGAACGTTCGATACGTAACTCGACCGTTGGCACAAGTCCTCTGTCAGTGTCCAAGCAAGGTAGCGGTGCTGGAAGGAGCACGAGCGGTCGGCAAAACCATGCTTGTTCAGACAGAATTGCCAGACGGCTATCATTATGAGACGCTTGCTGACAAGAGGACATTCGAGTACGCCTCATCTCATTTGGATGAGTGGGTTGATTCGCTACCCACGCCGTGCATTATCGACGAAGCTCAACGTATTCCTGACTTGCCTCTATCCGTCAAGAGAGTGATCGACAAGCAAACTGGTTCTACTCCTTTTTTCATTCTTACTGGTTCAGCATCAATCACCCGAGATGGGCTAGACGGACAGGATCCCCTTACCCGCCGTTCCCTGCGTTATACCTTATATCCCCTAACGCGCAGAGAAATCAATAAAAATACTGATACCAGCATCATTGACTTGTTGTGGAACGGTACCCCAAACGCGAACTATCATTCAGAGACCAATAGGGACACACTAGCTAGGTATATGACTGTGGGAGGTTTCCCCTCGTATGCAATGCCCTCCATACCTATTGCAGAGAGCAATTTACGTTTTTCCGTAAAAACGGATATCGATAATGTTTTGGGCGATACCATACTTCCCGGAGAACGATTGGATAAAGCAATAGCTGATGCCATACTCAAAGAGTTACTTGCAGTCCCTGGCGGGATTTTGAATGTAAAAAGAATATCCGACACTATTCATTCGAATCCCTCCACCATTGAGCGATACATCAGCATTTTCATGCGTCGATTCCTAATCTCCGCCTTACCGAACCTACGCTCAGCACCTGGTAAGCAACTGTTTACCCGCGCAAAAATACATCCAGTAGACACGTCATTCAGCGTTGAAACAATACGACAATCCGGCAGAGATTTTCATAATGATCACGTTCTGTTTGGCGAGCTTTTTGAATCATTCGCTGTCAATCAAATCATTCCAGAGATACAATGGTCCGATATACACCCCGATGCTTTCTACTGGCGGGAAACTGGCAATAGACCCAAAGAGGTTGATCTAGTGCTGCTACACGATAATCAACTTGTCGCTTTGGGAATGAAGTCCAACAATACCGTGGACCGCAAAGATTTTTCTGGTATTGCAGCATTGCGCGACAGCGACAAGCGCTTCCACCGAGGCTACGTCTTATACACAGGAGACAAGGTGCAGCAGTTCACTAACAACATATGGGCTCTGCCAATTTCTTCATTGTGGGACAGTGACGGATTCCAGACAGCTACTTCGGATGCTGAACATTACTCATTATCGATTCCATCAGTTTTACCTATTCGGCCGTCCGACACCGATGTGGCAGCTCATGCCAATGCCCCTACTGATGCCAACCTGTTTTTAAGCTACTGCCATGCAGATAATGACCACCTCAAGGGGGCAATACTTCAATTCGTTAATGATATTATCGACGAATACAATTACGAGACCAGCAATACACTCGGGTTATTCGTCGACAAGACCTCTATAAACTGGGGTGAAGATTGGCGTCAGGCACTTGATCGAGGTATTGGTAATGCAAATATCATTCTTCCAATAATTACTCCCAGATATGTGCGTAGTGAGGCCTGTCGTAAAGAACTGCTGGATTTCAATACTCGGGTCACGGAACATGGACCGAATCGTATACTTCCATTGATGTTGCAAAGCATAGATGGCATGACTGGAATTAGCGATCGTGATCCTGTTTGGGACATCGCGCATAATCGACAGTATCTACCAGTGGGCGATTTGCGTTTAATGTCTGCTGAAGATCGTCAAAAGAGAATCCTTGAAATCGTAAAAGAACTTCGCGCAGTAATAGAGGATATTACTGCCCAATCACAATCTGATGGCACATCAGAGTCAGTTGTGAGCAAGTTTAGGGGAGGCAACACATCGGATTTATTGAGCGCCTGGAATGAGATAGAAGAGCTTACACCACAAGTTAATGTGGGCGCGCAAGAATTTGCCGTATCATTTCAAAATATCTCAAAGACATTAAGTACCCATCCCGCTCCTGCGAACGGCAATGCGTCTGTCTATTCCTCATGGGCGATACAACTATCAGAACAACTACAACCTGACATTGATTCGCTCAACAAGGCATCGGATAATCTGTCAGAACTATGGAATAACGCCTATGCCGTCATGTCTCAATACGTGGGCTTCATTCAGAGCCTTCCACAAGGCGCTCTACGCAACAGCCAGATTGACAGCATGGGAGCGACATTCGATGGATTGCGTACTTCGCTATCCATGCCTCCGGAAGTGACACAGATGCTGCCTCTAATTCGTATGCTTGGTAATTTTGCGCGCCCCCTTCGCCCATTTGCTGATACCGTCAACCAATCATTCAATGTAATCGAAAATATGGGCACCATGACGGCTGCATTACAAAATCAGCTTGATCGCATACCACGATAAATCGGAATTCAATTCAGTGCGCATCGGATTAATGCGAATCATCTAAACCACCTAAAAGGGGCTGCTCCGGTTTCCCGGAACAGCCCCTTTTAGCGGTAGCAGTCAGCAGACTGATTTAGTCATCAGTGCTGGCTTGCCAACGCTGATTGGCATGTGCGGAGACCGCCGTCCGAAACCCCAAGCGCCACCTTCGGCGTGGTGAAGATGCCGCCGTGGCCCACGAGAGAGTCGATCTGCACGTGCTCCTGCTGGTTATCACGTCCATGCCGATCTTGACCGGGGAGAACGCGGAGAACAGCTGGGCGCGCATGAAGTTGCCGAAGGTCATGTTGGCCTCGGGGCTGCGGACGAACAGCGGGCGGCCTTCAGGCAGACCGGCCAGGAATTCGCCGGAGCGGAACGGGTAGTTCAGCAGGCCGCCGCAGTTGGCGTCCACGTCGTCGGCGATGGCCGCGCGGAACAGGGTGCCGTACAGCATACCGGCGTCAACCGGCTGGCCGATAACCTTGGCGAACTGACCGAACAGGCCGACCCAAGCGTTGAGGTCGAAGGTGAAGTTGTGAGGCTTCTGCTGTTTTCGTGGGTTAGGTTCTTGGTTGTGGTAGGCGTATGTCGAGTCCGCCGCAGCGGAGCATGACGGGGGCGATGAGATTGTT